>DKLL01000059.1 GCA_002455755.1 Acinetobacter sp. UBA6641 | reverse complement strand
GTCGGAACCTGGGCATAGAGAGAAACTGAAAAAATCGGTTGTGATCAGTGATAACCGTGTAACTGGCGATATAAACCTGGAGTTACCCCGGTCCATTTTTTAAAGGCACGGTGGAAAGTACTGGTTTCACTAAAGCCGACCTGCTGCGCGACATCTTCCAGGGTCAAACCCGGATTCAGCAACAGGTGAATGGCCGCATCACGACGCAAGGCATCTTTCACGCCCTGATAGCTTTTGCCTTCCGCAGCCAGGCGACGACGCAAGGTTTGCGGAGAAAGATACAGCATCGAAGCGACATCGTTGAGCGTTGGCATTTCTTCACCAATCTGGCTCTTCAACACTTCACGGATACGGGAGGTGAGTGAATTGGTGTTTTTGAATTTAACCAGCAACTGGGCAGGTGCTGCTTTCAAGAACTCTTCCAGCGTATCTTCATTTTGACGTAGCGGAAGATCCAGATAATCTGCGGCAAAGGTAATTTCAGTACGTGGTGCATCGAACTGCATTACCGGTGCAAAGAACAAGGCATCGTATTCATCTGCATGGGCAGGACGAGGATAGCCAAAATGAACGCGCTCTAGAGGAATGCGGCGTTCAATCAACCAGGAGGCCAAACCATGCCAGATCATCAGCATGCTTTCGGTAATAAAGTGATCAGGATCCATGCTTTTGGGAATAAGAGGAACTAGACGTGCTTCGTGTTTGTCACGTTCTAAAGTCACCGACCATTCATCGCCAAACAGTTTATAGAACTGTGAAGAAAGCTCTAAGGCATCTCCAAGCGTTTTCGCATGAATAATCAACTGACACATAATAGCAAAAGTGCCCAAACGACGTGGCTGTACATCAAAGCCGACATGTTCGTCCTGGGTCACCATCCAGAGCATTTTAATAAATCGGGTGTATTGTTCAGGAGAAATACGTGCTTTAGGCTGGCGTAACAATTCCGCTTCAATGCCCACATGTGACAATAAAGTTTCGACGTCCATGCCAAGACGTTTTACGCCGGTTAGAGCCGCGTTAACGAAGTGGATACTGATCGTATCGCGACTCATATTAAATCCTTCAGACTCTTTCTCTTTTATATTCACTTGCAGTTGACCTAAATGACGCTAAAAAATGTTTGATTGGCAATTTACAATACTTGCTTTACCTTATTTACATCTTAAATTGCCGAAATGATCAAGGTAAATGGCTGAACATGACATTGTTTTGTTAGTTTTATATTTCTAATATGCATATTAAATCAATAGAAAAAGAGAAAAATCGAATATGACTACGGCTTTAAAAGGATTAAAAGTACTTGATTTTTCCACTTTACTTCCAGGTCCATTTGCCACCTTGTATCTGGCAGACCTCGGTGCAGAAGTGATTCATATTGAATCGCCAACGCGTCCGGATCTGATTCGATTATTACCGCCTTATGCCAATGGGCAGGCAACAGCACACAGTTATTTGAACCGGAATAAACAGTCTATCGCGCTGGATTTAAAAGATGCACAGAGTATCCAGTTGATTAAACAGAAAATTAATGAATACGATATTGTGGTTGAGCAGTTCAGACCTGGAGTGATGGAACGTTTGGGCCTGGATTATGCAACACTGAGCGCACTTAACCCCAGACTGATTTATTGTTCCATTACCGGCTATGGTCAGACCGGAACTTATAAAGATAAAGCCGGTCATGACATCAATTACCTGGCTTTATCCGGAATTGCAGGACATAGTGGCCGCCAACAAGATGGACCACCCGCATTGGGTATTCAGGTGGCCGATGTTGCCGGAGGATCCTTACATGCGGTCATTGGTATTTTGGCCGCGGTTGTTGAGCGTGAGCACAGTGGCTTGGGACAATATATTGATATTTCGATGACTGATTGTGTTGCCACTTTAAATAATATGGCAGCAGCGGCAACATTGGCAGGAAAAACCAGACAATTTCCGGAACAGTCGCATTTAAATGGCGGCAGCTTTTATGACTATTACCAAACTCAGGATGGCCGTTATTTATCGATTGGGAGTTTAGAGCCACAGTTTATGACCGGCTTGGCGCAAATATTAGATCTTCCCCTACTTGCTGAAAAAGGGGCTTCATTTGATCTGGCAGATCAGCAAAGCGTAAAACAGGCTCTGCGGGAAAAAATTAAAAGCCGAACTTTTGCAGAATGGAAAATGCTGTTCGCGCAGCAGGATGTATGCGTAGAGCCTGTTTTAGATCTGGATGAAGCCTTGCATTCCACTTTGGCCGAGCAACGACAGTGGACGGTGGAAGTTCCGCTAGAGCAGGGCAGTCAACACACCGAAACCCAGCTGGCCTGTCCGATCAAATTTTCGCGATCCAAGACAAAATATCTATATATTGGGCAGCATTTAGGGGCTGGAGATTGGTAGCTTTATTTTATATTGATAAATATTCTTTTATAAAACAATAAATTAACAAATTGCATTAAAAGTTGCATAATGGACAAGAGTACCATATTTGTATTACAAAATAATATAAAGACTCTTTCTTATGAAGAAATTATGTAGAACGTTCAGTTTTAGCATCAGTCTGCTGTCTTTCAGCTGTGCGTTACAGATAGCAAATGCAGCCGATGCTTTTGACCCACAGACTCAATGGATGTTTGGAGACTGGAATGGTAAACGTACCGAGCTCCAAGCAAAAGGTTACGATTTCAGCCTTGGCTATACCGGTGAACTGGCGACGCTAATGCATTCCGAGAACCACTCCAGTCATGGTACGGAATATGCGGATCAGTTTGCTTTTGGTGCGCATTTGGATTTAAACAAAATCTTAGGCTGGGCAGATACTGAAGCGCAAATTACCGTGACTGAGCGTAATGGTCGTAATTTGTCGAATACTTCTGATGCTTTAAATGGTCATAAAAGTTCAGTCCAGGAAGTATGGGGCCGCGGCCAGACCTGGCGTTTAACCGATTTCTGGATCAAGAAAAAATTCCTGGATCAAAAACTGGATGTTAAAGTCGGCCGTTTTGGTGAAGGTGAAGATTTCAACAGTTTCGACTGTGATTTTCAGAACTTGTCGCTCTGCGGTTCACAAGTCGGGAACTGGGTCGGTGACCAGTGGTNNGGTGAATACCGTGCCGGTTATTACTACAGTACTGCGGATGCAGCGCTGATCGCTAGCACTACAACTGAAAAGAATCATCATCAAGGCGGTTGGGTGGTGGCCAGACAACAACTGACGGCCCATAACGGCGATGCGTCTCGTGGCTTGAGTGGTTTTGTAAACTTAACTGTACATGATAGCGACACAAATCAAGTCAGTGACATGCAAAATATTGGTCTGGTTTATAAGGGATTAATCGACTCCCGTCCTCATGATGAGATTGCGGTCGGTATCGCCCGGATCAATATCAATGACAAGGTGAATGATGCGAACATTCGCAATAACAGTGTAGATGCCCGTGGTCTACAGGGTGAAGAATACAATAGCGAAATTTACTACGGTATACATGCCGCAAACTGGCTTACGATCCGTCCGAATATTCAATATATCCACCAGGTTGGTGCATATAAAAATGGAGAGAATGCCTGGGTTGGCGGCATTAAATTCCAAACAGCGTTCTAGTTTCTAGATGATAAGTACTTGGGTTTTATCAGTAGATGCCTAGAGCACAATTTTCTTTTGCAGATCGGTTTAACCCAGATATTTAAAATCTAAAAACTAAAAAAGGTGCTCATATTTAACTTTAGATATGAGCTTTAAAAAGAATCTTAAAAATAGGTGGTCAATATGAGTACTCCATCTTCAGGTTCAGCTCTAAAAACGGTTTTGGCTGTGATAGCCATTATTTTCGGTTTAGTGCTGCTGATTGGAGGAATATATCTTGCAGTGCTTGGTGGGTCTTGGTACTACATCATCGCAGGTTTATTCTTCATCGCTACTGCAGTTCTATTGCAAAAATTTAAAAGTTCGGCACTTCTGGTGTATGCGGTGCTGGTATTAGGTACTGTGGTCTGGGGGCTTTGGGAAGTGGGTTCTGACTTCTTTGCGCTTGCCCCCCGTCTGGACATTTTAGGTATCTTTGGTCTTTTATTGCTGATTCCTGCAACGACTCGAGGTTTCGATAATACGAAAACCGCCAAGCTTGTTTTAGGCGGTTCTTTGGTTATCACTATTTTGGTGATGATTTACTCGATTTTTAATGATCCTCAAGAGATTCGTGGCGAGTTAAGCACCAAGCAGCCTGCAACATCGCAGCCCATTCCGGGTGTGGCAGATGGTGATTGGCCTGCTTATGGTCGTACCCAGTCAGGTTTGCGCTATTCTCCGTTAAAACAGATCAATTCCGATAACGTAAAAGATTTGCAAGTGGCGTGGGAATATCACACTGGCGAATTCAAAACTGAAAACGACTCGGGTGAAACCACCAATCAGGTCACCCCAATTAAAGTGGGTGACAACATGTACATCTGTACCACCCATCAAAAATTGACAGCGCTTGATCCAGCAACAGGTAAAGCAAAATGGACTTACGATCCGGTTCTTAAAGCAGATAATACCTATCAGCATTTAACCTGTCGTGGCGTGTCTTATTATGACGTAAACAATACTGCTGGTTTTGAAGCCAGTTTGGCAGCTAAAAAATCTAGCTCTGCCGAATGTCCTCAAAAAGTGATTTTGCCGGTCAATGATGGTCGTCTGGTGGCGGTAAATGCACAAACCGGTAAACCATGTTCTGACTTTGGTAAAAATGGTGAAGTGGATTTGCAAAAAGACATGCCGTTCCCGTATCCAGGAGGATATATCCCAACTTCACCTCCAGTGATTACCGGTACAACCATCATCATTGCAGGTTCAACAACCGACAACTATTCAACCAAAGAACCTTCGGGTGTGATCCGCGGTTATGATGTCAATAGCGGTGAACTGCTTTGGGTATTTGATACCGGTGCAGAAGATCCAAATGCGATTCCTGCACCTGGTCAAAAATTTGTGCATAACTCGCCAAACGCATGGGCACCTTTGGCCTATGATGCGAAACTGGATATCGTTTATGTTCCAACGGGTGTCGGTACCCCGGATATTTATGGCGGCCACCGTACCGAGTTGGATGAACGTTATGCCAACTCGATGCTGGCGCTGAATGCGTCTACCGGTAAGCTGGTCTGGAATTTCCAGACCACCCATCATGACCTTTGGGATATGGACGTACCCTCTCAACCGACTTTGGCTGATATCAAAGACAAATCTGGCAATATCGTTCCTGCGATTTACGTGCTGACTAAAACAGGGAATGCCTTTGTTTTAGACCGCCGTACAGGTGAGGCCATTGTTCCGATTACCGAGAAACCGGTTCCACAAACAGTGAAACGCGGTCCGCAAACCAAAGGCGAACGCTATTCACCAACGCAACCGTTCTCCGATTTTGACATGGCACCTAAAGAGAAATTAACCGATAAACAGATGTGGGGTGCCACCATGTTTGNNGTATCCAGACTGATCCCACAAGATCCAAACCGTCCTCAAACTGCCAAAGGTGCAGGCACGGAAGCGGGTGTTCAGCCCATGTATGGTGTGCCTTATGGTGTTGAAATCAGTGCCTTCTTGTCACCATTCGGTTTGCCGTGTAAGCAACCCTCTTGGGGCTTCGTGGCGTA
>DKLL01000105.1:6740-8836 GCA_002455755.1 Acinetobacter sp. UBA6641 | reverse complement strand
AAAAGTGTCAACACACCCTAAATTACCAATAGCAATTAAGTTGCTTGAGACGATAAGTTACTCCAAAAATTTTGCGTCTCGTTCCGAGTTAATTCCTATTCACCTCACCAATACTACAAATATTTTTTTAATTACAAAGTTTTATTCAAATAAATATCAAAATTCAATCCATAGTGATTTTTACGGTTTTAAAACATCCGATAAAAAGTTGGCACGATAACTGCTTTATTTTGATGCAAATTTTAAATGCTAAAAATTATTTGGTTTCAATTTGGAACAAATACAGGATTTATCAGCATCAGTAGGGTAGTTATGAAAATTTATACGCAACGTTTGGAAAACATTGCACCAGAAAGTGATTTTGAGTCTCTTGAACTCACATTCGATACACGACAAAAGAGCCGTTTTCGTGCAACTTTAAAAAATGGTGTCGATATTGGTGCAGATTTACCACGTACTGGAATCTTGCGTAGTGGTTCTTTTATAGCAACTGAACAGGGTGACATTCTTCGGGTCGATGCGAAACCTGAAAAATTGATGCAGGTGACTACAAACAATAGCTTTGACTTATTAAAAGCAGCCTATCACCTAGGGAACCGTCATGTTCCTCTCATGTTAACACCTACTGCATTGTACTTTGAACCGGATCATGTACTGGCTGAAATGGTGCAGGGTTTAGGCCTTGAAGTTCAGGAAGTCATGCACCCATTTGAACCAGAAAGCGGTGCTTATGCACAGCATCAACATGATCACCGTTTAAGCCCAATCAAGGCTTTACATCATGTCCATCACTAATGCGTCTCAACTGCTCAGCTTGCTGACTTTATCTTCAACGGCATTGCCGATTGGAGCGTACTGCTATTCACAAGGAGTAGAAAGTGCGATTGAAAAAGGCATGGTGCATGATGAAGCCTCTTGCGTCAGCTACTTCCAGGAAGTACTGGAAATGCTGCTGGTGCGTTTTGAGCTTCCAGTACTCAAGCGTCTGGTGGAGTCTTTTGATAATCCTGAACAGTTTCAATATTGGGCAGAACTCTATCGGGCCAGCCGAGAATCCAAAGAATTACTGGCTGAATCTCAGCAGTTGGCATTTTCCTTGAATGCATGGATTAGGGATGTTTTAAAACAGCCGCCGAGCGTAAAAAAGCAATTAGGGTTTGTGCCGGTGTATGCACATTTATGTGGTGAGTTGGGTTTAGATCTTGCCGATGTCTTAACTGCTTATAGCTTTACGGTTTTGGAAAATCAGGTGCTGGCAGCAGTAAAAACCATTCCACTCGGGCAAATGAGCGGGCAGCGGATTATATGGCAATTACATCAGGAAATTCCTGAAGCTGTACAGGCTGCATTAGCTTTGGACGATCATGAAATCAGCAGCGCATTACCGCAATATGCCATGTTAAGCATGTCGCATGAAACCCAGTATTCACGCTTATTCCGGTCTTAGTTTTCAGATTAGATCAGCAGCAAAGAATTTGAAAAGCATCATTAAAACTGGTGCCAAGAAAATGTAAAAAAGGAAATCAACATGTCAGAACGTAGTCCATTACGCGTTGGAATTGGTGGTCCGGTTGGATCAGGTAAAACGGCTTTAACCCTGAATTTATGTCTTGCACTGCGTGAAAAATACAATATGGCAGTGGTAACCAATGACATCTACACCAAAGAAGATTCGAACTTTTTAACCCGTCATGAAGCGATNNTCATACTGCAATTCGTGAAGATGCCTCGATTAACCTGGCTGCGATTGATGATTTGTGTGAAAAGTTTGATGGTCTAGAACTGATCATTATTGAAAGTGGTGGCGATAACCTGGCTGCAACCTTTAGTCCTGAATTGTCCGATTTAACTCTCTATGTGATCGATGTTGCTGGTGGCGAGAAGATTCCACGTAAAGGTGGTCCTGGAATTACCAAGTCGGATTTGCTGATTATCAATAAAACGGATTTGGCGCCAATGGTCGGTGCCAGCCTGGAGGTGATGGATCAGGATGCGAAGCGGATGCGTGGCGATAAACCATTTTTATTTTCTAATATGAAAACACAAGATGGCTTGAACGAGATTATCAGCTTTATTGAAAAACAAGGTTTATTTAA
>DKLL01000105.1:0-6698 GCA_002455755.1 Acinetobacter sp. UBA6641 | reverse complement strand
CTGTCGCTGCAATCTTATTGGCCAGCTTCCACGGCGTAGCGCATGGAAGTGAATTGGGTCAAGGTGGTCATATATCGCTATTAATTGTTGGTATGGTTTCAGCAATGGCTTTGATTTATGGTGCAGGCTTGGCTCTGGGTGCATTCGTAAAAAAATATGTACCTTATGGCAAGCAGATCATTGGTGGGTTAGCTGCAGTTGTCGCTGTCATTGGCCTGGCTTAATGCCTGGAAAATCATTTGCAGATGAAATTGAGTTGATTGATGCACGAACTGGCAGAAAAAAGCACACAGCAGAACTTATGGTATGCACGTCTGGAAATGGGATTTCAGGCGCAGCAACAGACTGCACGAACCATTTTGCAACATCGCAGGCATCATGGTCCGGTACGCATCCAGAAAATGTTATGGCCTGAATCTAACGGAATCTGTCATGCCATTATCGTGCATCCGCCAGCAGGGATTGCCGGTGGGGATCATCTCACTTTTGATATGCAGGTAGATGCTAATGCTCATGCCTTGGTGACCACACCAGGTGCGGGTAAGTGGTACAGAACCAATGGCAAGCAGGCCTTTCAGCACATTCATATCCGTTTAAATGACAATGCGATTTTTGAATGGCTGCCTCAAGAAACCATGCTATTTGATGGCGCTAATGCCAGTTCCGAAACAATCGTCCACTTAGATGCAGCAGCCAGTTTTATTGGTTGGGATATGCTGGTGATCGGCCGTCAGGCACGAGATGAGCAGTTTGCACAGGGAGCTTATAAAAACCGGTTTCAGCTTTGGCGCAAAGACAAATTGCTGGTTGCAGACACCTTGAATTTTAAGGGCAATGACCGCTGGCTCAGTTCATGTCTAGGTATGAATGGACATGCGGTGATGGGTAGCTTCTGGGCTCTACCGCCTGAAAAATATCGCGCGAGTTTTTATCTGGAACAGCATCTCGATTTAATTCGTGAGCTTATTATGCGGATGGATGTACCGATTACCTTGACTTTGCTTGGCGATGTAATTAGTGCACGTTTTCTGGGAGATGATGTCCGTCAATGCCATGATGGTTTTGCTGCAATTCGCGCTCGATTAAGACGTTACTGGTTCGGTCTGGATGAGGCTTTTCCTCGGATTTGGCGGACGTAATTCTTTTTTCCTGTCCTTCTAGGAGAGAGAAAGTTCCAGGAATAAATTCTGTAATCAATCTCCCTCTCCCTATGGGAGAGGGTTGGGGTGAGGGCAATAAAGTATTACTCCCTCCTTGCAAAGAAGTGCTTCTCATTGCTTAAAAAATGAAGGAAAAAGTCCCTTTTTTTAAAGATGGGTGAGGAGCATTGCTCCGCAAGAGAGATTAAAAATTTCTCCTTTTTGTAGATGGTTAAAAGAAGGTTAAATCCCTCCCGACCTTCCTTTGATAAACGAAGGAGAAAAGCTCATCCCTTTTATGAAGTTGAATTTGGGAAGAGCTTAGAACTTGCACACATTTTGCATTCAATACATTGAAATAGATGAGGAACCGGTTATGGAACTCAATCCAACGGAAAAAGACAAAATGCTGATTTTTACCGCAGGTTTGGTCGCTGAACGACGTAAAGCCCGTGGTTTAAAGCTGAACTATCCGGAAGCCATTGCCTATATTTCTGCGGCGCTGCTTGAAGGTGCGCGTGATGGCATGACCGTCAGCGAATTGATGCATTACGGCACGACCTTACTTACACGGGATGATGTAATGGATGGTATTCCAGAAATGATCGCTGAAGTACAGGTCGAGGCGACTTTTCCGGATGGATCAAAGCTGGTCACTGTCCATCAACCGATTTTATAGGAGTGTCATATGATTCCTGGGGAAATTTTTACACCTGATAGCGACATTGAAATGAATGTCGGACGTGAAACCTTAGAGATTACCGTGGCCAATCTTGGCGATCGCCCAATTCAGGTCGGTTCACACTTTCACTTTGCCGAAGCCAATGATGCTTTACAGTTTGACCGTGAACTGGCCAAAGGCTTTCGCTTAAATATTGCAGCCGGAACAGCCATTCGTTTTGAACCGGGGCAAAAAAGGGATGTAGAGCTGGTCGCTCTTGCCGGTAAACGTGAAGTTTACGGTTTTGCTGGACGGATTATGGGTAAGCTCGATTCATAAAATTACATCAGAATTATAAAGGTTTATAAATCATGAAAATGTCACGTCGTGCTTATGTCGAAATGTTTGGACCGACGGTCGGGGACCGTGTTCGTTTAGCTGATACCGAATTATTTATCGAAGTTGAACAGGACTTCACCAATTATGGTGAAGAAGTCAAATTTGGTGGCGGCAAAGTGATTCGTGATGGCATGGGCCAATCACAGCTTTTGTCATCAGAAGTGGCTGACACTGTCATTACAAATGCTTTAATCATTGACTGGTGGGGTATTGTGAAAGCGGATGTCGGCTTGAAAAATGGCCGAATCTGGAAAATTGGCAAAGCCGGTAATCCGGATATCCAACCGAATATTAGTATCCCCCTCGGTGCTGCTACGGAAGTGATTGCCGGTGAAGGCCAGATTTTGACTGCTGGCGGGATTGATACCCATATTCACTGGATCTGTCCGCAGCAGGTCGAAACAGCACTGATGTCAGGAACCACGACGATGGTCGGCGGCGGTACAGGGCCTGCGGCAGGAACATCGGCTACGACAGTGACTCCGGGTCCTTGGCATATTGCGACCATGCTGCAAGCCATTGATGATTTACCTATGAATATTGGCTTATTGGGTAAAGGAAACTTGAGCCAGCCGGAACCAATTGCTGAACAAATTAAAGCAGGTGTCATCGGGTTAAAGCTACATGAAGATTGGGGTTCAACCCCAGCAGCGATTGATAACTGTTTAACCGTGGCAGATCAATACGATGTACAGGTGGCGATTCACACTGACACACTAAACGAAAGTGGCTTTCTAGAAGAAACTTTGGCTGCGTTTAAAAACAGGACTATCCATACTTACCATACCGAAGGTGCGGGTGGAGGACATGCGCCAGATATTTTAAAAGCCATTGGTCAGACGAATGTCTTGCCATCTTCAACCAATCCAACCCGTCCATATACCGTAAATACCATTGATGAACATCTGGACATGTTAATGGTCTGTCATCATCTAGATCCGGCGATTGCCGAAGATGTGGCATTTGCAGAAAGCCGTATCCGCCGTGAAACCATTGCTGCGGAAGATATTTTGCAGGATATGGGTGCAATTGCCATGATGTCTTCAGACTCTCAGGCGATGGGTCGTGTCGGTGAAGTGATTCTTCGTACCTGGCAAACCGCACATAAAATGAAGGTACAACGCGGAGCTTTAGAGGGTGATACAGCCTATAAAGATAATAACCGTGTAAAACGCTATATCGCTAAATATACGATTAATCCGGCCATTACTCACGGTTTAAGTCATGAAATTGGTTCGGTCGAAGAAGGGAAACTGGCCGATTTGGTCCTCTGGAAACCGGCTTTCTTTGGTGTTAAACCATCCATGATCATTAAAGGTGGCATGATTGCAGCTGCGCCTATGGGTGATATTAATGCTTCTATTCCAACACCACAGCCTGTGCATTACCGTCCAATGTTTGGGGCGTATCCGCGTGGGGTGCATAACACCTGTATTACCTTCTTGTCTCAAGTTGCAATTGATGATGGCGTGCATGAAAAACTAGGCTTAAAAAAGCTGATTTCACCATGTAAAGACACGCGGCAGATCACTAAACAGGACATGAAACATAATAGTTACTGTCCGGTGATGGAAGTGCATCCAGAAACCTATGAAGTCCGTGCAGATGGTGTGCATTTGACTTGTGAGCCAGCGGATGTATTGCCGATGGCGCAGAGGTATTTTTTGTTTTAAGAATCTTATAGGAATCCCTCTTTCAATGAGGGATTTTTAATAATTAAATAGATAAGGAGCTCAATTTCTATTAAAAGGAGAAGAAATATTTTCCTAGTCCATTTTTGTGAAAATTGCTGAAAGTAGAGATTGTTAAATTAATAAATATATATTAAAAATAAAAAGTTATAGTCGTATTAAGTGAACCAGATCATGTTGAATTTAATCCTAAATTATCAATTTCGATATCAAGATGAAGATTATTTTTACTTATACAGACATATGTCATTTGAAGATTATTATGTAAGCGGAATCGAAAACTCAACTTTATATTTTAGTTCGCCTGCAAATTTTAACGATCCATTTGATAGTTTTTTTGCTCTTGCACAACAACCAACAAAGGAATTTCATAATAAGATACTAAAAAACTTAGGTATTAAAGCAAATCCCGCTCAACAAATTTTAAATCGTAAAAAATCACAAAAGCTATTAGAACAAAGTTTCAGAGAAGGTTCGTTCTTTGAAGAGCGTTTTAAGAAAGTGGGAGTAATTTGTTTAAATCATAATCCTTTAAGTATATTAATGTGGTCTCATTACGCTAATTACCATACAGGTTTCTTGATAGAATTAAAATTTCCAAAAGATTCAAAAAAATTAGAATCANNCCTAGTGGTAATATTGAAAATTTTGAAGAAATTCAATTTTATAAAATGCTTTATACGAAATCTCAAGATTGGTCATATGAACAAGAGTTCAGGGTGTTAGCCACAGGATTTAACTCGGAAAATGATCCATTAAGAATATATAAGTATCCACAAAATTGGTTAACAAGTATTATTTTGGGGTGCAAAACATCTAGAACAGATGCTGACAGAATCCGATATGCTGTCGATATTTTCACTGCTAAAACTAATCAACAGATTAAAATATATGAAGCACAGAAATGTTTAAATAGCTTTGCTTTAACAGTCCCAAACCACCCGCGTTTAGATATTTCAGAAAAATCCAAAAGAAAGAAAAAATGACTTTTTAACGATATTTCCTAAAGTAAATATCCCAATTTGGCGCATAAATTGCTTGTCACGCTTAATCAATTTTACTGTTTGATATACGACATCAGGGATTAAACGTGCCAACAACATATCTACGCGGACAAGAACTCATAGATCAAATTAGAAGCCAGCCATATTCACGTGACTTGATTGGCTATCACGGTGAACCACCCAAAGTAGAATGGCCAAATGGCGCTCGTATCGCAGTCCAGTTTGTACTTAACTATGAAGAAGGTGGGGAAAACCACGTTGAACATGGTGATGCCGGCTCCGAACAGTTTCTATCCGACATTATTGGCGCAGCCAGTTTTTCTGCCAAACACATGTCCATGGATTCCATGTATGAATACGGCTCACGTGCTGGCTTTTGGCGCATTCATAACGAGTTTAAAAAACGGAATTTACCCATGACCATTTTCGGGGTCGGCATGGCCTTAATCCGTAATCCTTATATTGTCGAAGCGATTAAAGAAGCCAATTATGACGTGGTTTCACATGGCCAGCGCTGGCTGCATTATCAGGACATGCCGATTGAGCTTGAACGACAGCACATGGATCAGGCAATAAGTGTACTCGAAACCCTGTTTGGCCAAGCGCCAATCGGCTGGTATACCGGTCGCGATAGCCCGAATACCCGTCTGTTACTAGCTGAATTTCCCCAGATTCAATACGACTGTGACTACTATGGCGACGACTTGCCATTTTGGAGCACATTGACCAATCAGGCAGGTGAAACACGTCCACATTTGATCATCCCATATACCTTAGAAAGCAATGATATGAAGTTCAGCTCACCGGGCGGTTTTAATAGTGGGGAACAGTTCTATCAATATTTAAAAGATGCCTTTGATGTGCTGTATGCAGAAGGTGAAATTGAACCAAAAATGCTGTCGATCGGGATGCATTGTCGTATTTTAGGGCGGCCGGGACGCTTTAAAGCCTTACAAAAGTTCCTCGATTATATTCAAAATCATGAGCAAGTCTGGATTTGCCGCCGTGGCGATATTGCCGAGCACTGGTATAAAAACCATGCTTTAAAAAATATAAATTTTTTAAAAAGAGAAGTTTAACTTCTCCTTATTTATCCCATTTATAGAAAATCAAACGTTGGCACTGATATTGCAAATTACCTTTGAACAAACATTCAATATTTTAGGCGATTTAATAGTGCAACTCATTGAATTTAATAAAGCAACACCAGAAGATGTCATTACCTTTTTAGCGCACTGTGTGCAAATACCCAGCTGGTCGGAACAGCTTTCAGCGAATCGTCCTTATGCCTCTGTTGAAGATGCATTGAATACTGCCAGACAACAGGCAGCAACCTGGAGCTGGGATGAGATCAAAACGGCTTTAGATACGCATCCGCGTATAGGCGAAAAAAAAGCGCAGGCTGAATTGAGTGAGGTCGAGAAAAACTTTTCAAATCGTGAACAGTCCGCTATTACCCCCAATGAAGAAACCCAGCTGGCTTTACTCAAGGGCAATATCGCCTATGAAAAGAAATATGGCTACATTTTCCTGATTAAAGCATTCGGTTTAAACAGTGAGGAAGTTCTTCAAGCGCTGAAATACCGTCTTTTAAATGATCCTGAAACTGAAAAGCGTATTGTCCATCATCAACTGGCTGAAATTGCCTTATTCAGATTAGCTCAGGAGCTGCAAGCATGATTAGTTCACATATTTTAGATACTAACCTAGGTAAGCCGGCAGCCAATGTGCTGATTAAATTATTCGATGCAGAGGGCAGCTTACTCGGTGAAGCAAGTACCAATGCCGATGGCCGAGTGACTGA
>DKLL01000139.1 GCA_002455755.1 Acinetobacter sp. UBA6641 | reverse complement strand
CATCAGCATGATTGTGACTAAGGTAGAGGCATCGGTCATGCTGGAGATATCCAGACTGTTGAAACCGGACGAGCGTGGCACAGTGGCATGGAACCAGGCATTCAAGGCCTGATCGCCTAGGCTCATGTTGGAAAGAGTCAGCGGATTATTGGCTTCCAGAATCCAAATGATGACAAAGGCGGAAAGATTTAAGCCGGCAATGGTAGAGAGCATTAATTTGCTATTGGTGCTTAATTTTTTCCAGCGACGGGCACGTTTTATATCCATCAGTACCACAAAACCAATACCGCCAATAATGTAAAGCATACTGATGGCAAAGGTAATGAAATAATGGTCGGCAAAACTCATCAAACTATTCGGGAATAGGGAAAAGCCGCCATTATTAAAAGCGGAAACACTATAGAAGGCGGCATAAAAAAAGGCGCGGGAAAAATCATATTCCTGCATCCAGGCAATGGTTAAAATGAAGGTACCGATCGCTTCAAAAAATAAGGAATATAAAAGCACACCTTTAATAGTGAAAGACACCTTGGCCAGACTGGTTTGACCAATGGTTTCCTGCGCCATCATTTGCTGTTTGAGCCTGATATTGGAAGAAAGGCTCAATGCCGCCAGTATGGCAAATGTCATGAAGCCCAAACCACCACATTGCAGTAACAGCATAATGATTACTTGACCAAAGGTGGTATAGGCTTCTCCGACATTCACCACTGAAAGTCCGGTAATGGTTACCGCGGAAGTTGAGGTAAACAGGGCATTAAGCCAGCTTAATTCACCATGATGCGCTATGGGTAATTTTAACAATAAGGTACCGGCGACAATAAAGCTCAAAAAACCCAGAGCCAGTAAACTGGGAGGGCTGAGATTGACTGTATTGGTTTTTTTATTTTGCGGCTGATTCATATTTTATTTAAACCGGGCAGACAGTTTTCGTAAGGGTTCAAGTTCACCTTCAACCAATAAAATATCACCTTCTTGCAGAATTAAATGAGGATCAATCTTAAACAGAATATCCTTGCCGCGTTTATGCAGCAGGGCTTTAACTTCGCTATTATGGTCCATCAGATGGTTAAAGCGTTCACCCTGAAGACTTTTTTTAATTTCAATTTTGACAATAAAATGATTGTCTTCCAGTCCCATATAGCGGCTGACCATCGGGTAGCTTAACGATTGGGCAATACGAGTACCCATATCTTCTTCCGGGTGAATGATTTTATTCACCCCCAGATGGGTCAGAATCATATGATGCGCTTTAGATTTGGCTTTGGCCCAAATCTTGTTCATGCCCATGTTTTTCAGATGCAGGACACATAAAATACTGGCTTCAATGTCTTCGCCAATCGCCACCACTACGGCTTCACAGTTTTGAATGTTGAGTTCTCTAAGCACATGTTCATCTGTTGCATCTGCAATCACAGCATGAGTGAGCTGATCAGAGATATTTTCAACATATTTTTTATTGCTGTCGATTCCAATGACATCATGGTTTAATCCGACCAGTTCTGTAGCCACTGTCGCGCCAAAACTGCCTAAACCAATGACTGCAAATAATGCCATTCAGCGTATTCCTTATTCGGTTTTTATATACTTTTGATTCATAAGTGTATGTGTATAGGGGCTCATTTTATAATTTTATGATTGATTCAGCTATCAGGCTTACAAAATTATATATAACAAAGGCTTATTTCTAAGGCTGTTTACTTGCATAACCACAAGACGTTTTATCGATAATTTTAAAGATGAATGAACTATGAAGGTTGTCTGCTAAATAGAATCATGTTAATTGCAGCATGTCATAAAACGTTCAAAAAATCTGGATATGATTTATTTCTAAAACTCTATTTTTATAGTGATGAAAATGGATGATAAAAAGATTTTTAGATTATTGCGGGAATGGTTCCCTGGTCTGAAACAACAGGAAATCCCGAAAAAGAAACATCGAGATATTTTTCAGGATTTTCTGGCATGAGTCAAAGCTGAAAAAGTGAATAAACAGAACTGGGCCTATTTAATGTCAGTTGATGCTGAAAACCCTTATGAAAACGGCTTGGAACAATGCTCTGTTCTACAGCACATCAACGTTGATATTGGTTTAACCCAGCAGAAAATTCGTGAAAGAGTTACCCCTTTATATCAGCATTATGAAAAGCATAAACAGGTGATTGGAAAATATTACAATGTGGATGCACATGTTTTTGATATCGTTTTCGAAGAAATTTATAATCTTCTAAAATCTCAAAATTTTGAATTATTAATTATTTATGCAGAAAAAGCCTATTGGATGGCAGTGCCTGACCAGGATGTCAAAATCCATAAATTCTGTAAATCTTTCTCGAAACAATTTAAGCACGAAGGGATTTGTATAGAACACTATATAAAACTGGACTGTTTAAGATCGACTTAAAAAATTTGGAATTTAAAAAAGAGCCAATCTATGGCTCTTTTTTAATATCGTATCACTTATTTCAAGAAACGCTGATAACCCAGGTTATTGGTAATTTCTGCATATGGATAAGTGATGCTTTCCAATGTTTCAATCAAGCCATCCGGATTCTGTTTGGCATCGGTCGCTTCCAGGCCAACCAGTACACGCCCTTCAGCCGCACCATGGTTACGGTAGTGGAACAGGGTAATGTTATGGGTAGGGCCAAGGCGTTCTAGGAAAGTCAGCAATGCACCTGGACGTTCCGGAAACTCGACACGGAATAAACGCTCATTTTCAATATCTGCATGACCACCGACCAGATAACGGATATGCAGTTTTGCCACTTCATCATCAGACAGGTCATCTACATCGTATTGAACTTTCAAGGTTTCATAAATGTCATGACGTTCTTTTTCGCCACCTTTCAAGCTGATGCCGACAAAGACTTGTGCAGCACTGGCATCGCTGGCGCGGTAGTTAAACTCGGTAATGTTACGGCCTTGCAAGGCGCGGCAGAAATTCAGGAATGAGCCTTTTTCTTCTGGAATAGTGACAGCAAAAATGGCTTCTTTACGCTCACCCAGTTCAGTACGTTCAGCAATATAACGCAGGCGGTCAAAGTTCATGTTGGCACCGCAAACAATCGACACCATGTTTTTACCTTCCAGGCCATGTTCAGCCACATATTTCTTGATTCCTGCAAGTGCCATGGCGCCAGAAGGTTCAACAATGCTGCGGCATTCGTCATAGGTATCTTTAATGGCTGCACAGATTTCGTCTGTGTTGACCAGAACAACATCCGGTTCAACAATTGGACCTGAGTTGTCAGATTTTTGCATGCGAATCACATCAAACGGTTTTTCCCCAATTTGTGCCACCGCAGTACCGTCAGCAAATAAGCCTACAGAAGGTAAAATCACACGTTCATTGGCTTCAAAAGCCGCTTTTAAACAGGCCGATTCGTCATATTCCACCGGAATGACTTTCACGTGTGGAGCAACATCGCCTAGGTAAGCAGCAACACCGGCAATCAAACCGCCACCACCAACGGCCACAAATACATATTCCACATCACGCCACTGGCGCAAAATTTCATTGGCAATGGTGCCTTGACCTGCCATGACCAGCTCATCGTCATAAGGCGGGATAAAAGTCAGGCCATCATCAATTGAACGCTGAATGGCATATTTATTGGCTACATCGAAGGAATCACCATGCAGCACTACTTCACCACCCAGGCGTTTAACGGCCTGGACCTTAATGTCAGGGGTGGTTTTTGGCATCACGATAATGGCGCGAATTCCCAGTTTTTTACCAGATAGGGCCACACCTTGTGCATGGTTACCTGCTGAAGCCGTAATAACGCCACGTTCCAACTGAGATTTCGGTAATTGACTAATACGGTTATAGGCACCGCGTAGTTTAAAGGAAAAGACAGGTTGCAGATCTTCGCGTTTAAAGCGAATGTTATTGTTTAGCTTTTCACTAATTCGTGGCGCTGCTTCGAGTGGAGTTTCGATAGCAACGTCATACACCGTTGCTTGTAATATTTGTCGAACCAAACGAGACAGCATGTTAATTTTCCATCTAACAGTTTAAAATAGGCCTTTATTGTAACAAACCCCTGTACATTTGGGCTGTTAAATCAGCAACAAATGTCAAAAAATAGTTGAGCCAAGTTATGAGTCTGTATGCGACCCAAGATGAAAAGAAACAAGCTGCCGCAAAAGCTGCTTTAAAGCACTTGCCTAAAGGCGGAATTTTGGGTGTAGGTACAGGAAGTACTGTGAACTTCCTCATTGAATTATTACCAGAATTGCAACTGGAAGCTGCGGTAGCCAGTTCCGAAGCGACTGCTGAACGTCTGAAAAAACTGGGTATTGACGTGGTTGATATGAACTCTGTTGGCGGTCTGGATGCGTATGTAGACGGTGCAGATGAAATTGACCGTCATATGCACATGATCAAAGGTGGTGGGGCTGCACTGACCCGTGAAAAAATCGTGGCGTCGATTGCGAAAAAATTCGTTTGTATCGTCGATGATTCTAAATGGGTTGAGCAATTGGGGCGTGATTTCCCGTTGCCTGTTGAAGTGATTCCAATGGCACGTTCTGCTGTGGCCCGTAAAATCGTTTCTTTAGGTGGCGATCCGGTTTACCGTGAAGGCGTGGTAACAGATAATGGTAATGTAATTTTAGATGTGCATAACCTGAATATCTTGAATGCACTTGAACTTGAAAAAACCATTAACAATATTCCCGGTGTGGTGTGTAACGGTATTTTTGCGTTGAATAAAGCCGATATTGCTGTGGTTGCAACAGACAGCGGTATTGAAGAACGTACTGCGGTTTAATCAATATGAACTTTTTATGTAAATTGAGTTTTGATTTATATTTTAATTTCTAATGGAAGTTCCCTCTCCTTTAAAAGGAGAGGGTTAGGGAGAGGATTTATATGAAAAATCCCCTCATCCTAACCTTCTCCCTGAGCGAGAATGGACTTTTCAATATTAATTTCACTACACTTAATGAATATTTAGAATTCCTTTAAAACTTCTCTTAGAAAATGTGAGAAGTAAACTTCCGTAAGGAGGGGATTCCAATTAAAATTATAGAATAAATGACCCTAAACCTCCCAGAAATCCAAATCACCCGAAAATTACGCGCAATACGCTTAAGACTGCGTGTAGAGCCGACGCAAATTAAATTAACCGTGCCGCAATTTTGCACTCAGCGTCAAGTTCAAGACTTTTTAAAACAATCAGAACAATGGATGATTGAAACATGGCAGAAGCAGCAGGAAAAAACAGGGCAGATTGATAAAAGCTTACCCACTGAATTAAAGCTTTTTAATTTGGATCAACCTTTACAGATTATTTATCGAATTCAAAAACACTCATTTATTTTTAATGATGAAAACTTACAGCTTTTCATCAGTGACCGAAATCCTGAAAATTATCTCAAAGCTTTTATCATTGCCTATGCCAAGCAGCATTTACCTATTTATCTAGAGCAAATTAGTCATACGTGTAATCTGAATTTTGCAAAATGTACGATTCGCCAACCGAAAACGCGCTGGGGAAGTTGCTCGGCAAAACATGACATTATGTTGAATAGTGGACTGGTATTGTTTCCTGAACATGTTACCCGTTATGTCTGTGTGCATGAATTGGCGCATACCCGGCATTTTGATCATAGCCCAAGATTTTGGGCTGAAGTACACAAACACGATGCCAATTATCAGCAGCATCGTAAAATTTTAAAAAGCATTCCAATGCCTTGGTGGTGGTGTTCCTAAGCAAAATATTTAAAATTGAATTTTACTCATAAAGCGACTTATCCTTTAAGGTCATGTCTGCTCAGAGTAATCATTGTAGGTAATCCGAAGATTTTAAATAGTGCTGTTCTTGAGTATGGATGTCTTATACTTTCTTTTTTAATCAGCGACTTCATTTCATTTTTAAAATTATTTCTTGGGTATTTTTCTAATACTTGTTTCACAAAACGATAATTAAAAAGATTTAACTCTGATCCCATAACATCAAAGGAAGTGGCTTTTTGCAGTAATAAAGATTCCTTGGAAATACTTGAATCATGTTCATCCAAATAACCATTCATATGTAAGCAGATTGCATCTGAAATATTTTGAGTTTTATCTAATTCATATGAATTTTTTTGACAGATGGCCTCGCTTCTTAAAGCACTTTCTAAAGTAAAGCATTGACATGAGAAGTTTGCTTGAGGATCAGCCAAACCCACATCATGCATTAAACTTGCAATAAGATAAGACTCATGATCAAACTGCCAATTTTTGGTATTGGCCACAGCAATTCCCCAAAAATAACATTGCCAGGAATGTTGAATAATTTCAGATGAGGGACATTGATTTAATTCCGAGATTACCTCTTTAACGATAGGAGTATCGGGAATCGGGTAATCTTGAAGTCTGAGTTGATGGCTTTGGTTATAATTCTGAAAGAACGTTTTGCTATAAGTGGATATTGATGGAATCAGAATCCGGTTGATTAATTTAATTTTTTCACGAGTTGATATTTTTCCGGCTGATGTTTCCATCCACATGCGAGATCCTATCATTTTTATATTCCCTGCGATTATTTTAAATTAGAGTAATTACTCTAATT
>DKLL01000210.1 GCA_002455755.1 Acinetobacter sp. UBA6641 | reverse complement strand
TCTTCAGTGGTACCGTTACCGAGTTCCATCACCAATTGTTCAGTCGGGAACAATGGGGTCAAGTTTTCGAACAAGATTTTGTTACGTGAGTTTTCAGGCGTGTCATAGTTAATTTGATTAACTTTTAAAAGAGCAAAATAGCGTTCGCCTTCTTTAGGTGGGCGAATTGTGCCGGTAATGGTATCACCGGTGCGTAAGTTAAAACGGCGAATTTGTGATGGGCTGACGTAAATGTCATCTGGGCCAGCAAGATAAGAGCCTGCTGCTGAGCGGAGGAAACCAAAACCATCAGACAGAATTTCCAGAACACCATCACCAAAAATCTCTTCACCATTCATTGCATGGCGTTTTAAGATGGCAAAAATGATGTCTTGCTTACGGTTACGAGCCATTCCTTCTAGGCCCATAAACTCGGCAATCTTGATGAGTTCGCCAATCGGTTTTTTCTTGAGTTCAGTTAAATTCATAGGGGGTCAGATAGAATTAAAATTCTGGGATATGGATGAGAAAAGGGAGCAACATTGAGCCGCTTACACGCAATAAAAGTAACGCAATTGTATTTGCACAATAACAATTCAGAGGTCTGATTCATTGTTTCGAAGAGAAAAGTGTAAAAACAATTTCTGTTGCCGAGCGGCGATCTTATGTGTTGTGTCTTGTAAGAAAATGGCGGATTAGAAATCCTTTATTCCTTGAACAAGCAATATAAGAGCTAATCATATTTTTGTCAATTTATAGACGAAAAAAATACGCTATCCGGAGATAGCGTATTATATCAAATTACACTGGTTTGAATTAGATGTTTTCTTCAATGAAAGCGGTCAATTTAGATTTTGGTGCAGCACCGACTTGTTGCGCTACAACTTCACCATTTTTAAACATCAATAGTGCAGGAATGTTACGGATGTTGTAGTTTACGGCAGTCGCTTCACAAGCAGTTACGTCAACTTTAACAACTTTGACTTTGCCTTCGAATTCTGTAGACAGTACTTCTAGTACAGGTGCAATCGCTTTACACGGTGCACACCAGCCTGCCCAGAAATCGACAAGTACAGGAATGTCAGATTGTAAAACGTCAGCTTCGAAGTTCGCATCAGTTGTGTTTACGATATTGCCAGACATGGATATGCTCCAAATAAAATTTTAAGTTAGTTCTATAACTATAAGTATTACATAGCCTCGTTTAACTATGTAGAGGGATATGTAAATTTTCAGTCATTATATTGAGTTTGTCTAATTGATGCTCACGATATTGATTATCGTGTCCTACAATCGATCTTTTTCCTACCTCAAAAGGATCGAATAGTTAATTTTAAACCCGTACAGCCTTATTGAACTGATTCAATCCTGATGCCTTTTTGCAGGCAGTTTATCTACTTTTGAAAGGTTAAAATAAGGATCTCAAAATATCGTTTGAGTGGGGAAGAAAAACCTATTGTTTCGCATAAGTGACTTCTTGAGCCAGTTTTAAACATTGCTTTAAAATGCCGCATAAATGATAGGAGGCGAATAGCATCCTTATTGCACTCGTGAATTCATTGCTTGTTAAAAATCTGTTTGTTATTTTGACTTTAGGAATCACTGGTCATAATTGAAAAAATGATTGAGCAAAGAAGTTTATTTTTTGAAGGATTAAAAAACTGCTTCATTTGAGCTGATAAATGGCTTTTAAATTGCATGTATGTGAATTACTCTAAGCATAATTCTTATAGGTTCGTTTGAATAATGTCTGATTTTTTGATTGATGAAGAGTTGCTTGCTGCCATCGATATGGGGTCGAACAGCTTTCACCTGGCGATTGCACGTGTAGATCATGGCGAAGTAAAAAAAGTAGCTTCGATGTCAGAAAAAGTACAATTGGCCGCTGGCTTGGATGAAAACAAAAATCTGACCGAAGCTGCACAGCAACGTGGTCTGGCATGTCTGGCGCGTTTTGTCGGACGTCTGAGTTCTGTCCAGCCCAACCGCTTGCGTATTGTGGCGACCAATGCGTTACGTCAAGCCAAAAATGGTCACGAATTCATTCAGAAAGCTGCTGAAATTTTACCCAAACCGATTGAAATTATTGCCGGTCGTGAAGAAGCCCGTCTGATTTATTTAGGTGTTTCACATACCATGGCCAATAGTGGCCGTCGTCTGGTGATTGACATTGGCGGTGGNNTGGAGAAGCATTTGAGCCGATCCATACTGAATCTGTACAAATGGGCTGTGTGGCATTTACCAAAGCCTATTTTATGGAGGGTGAAATCAACCAGAAAGTTTTTGATAAGGCGGTGACCGCTGCACGCAAGGAAATTTCAGGGATTGCCAATACCTATAAAGCCGCCGGTTGGGATACTGTAGTCGGTTCAAGCGGGACGATTAAAGCCTGCCGTCAGATTACAGTCAATATGGGCTGGAGCAATGAAAAAGAAGAGCTCACCCGTGAAGGTCTGGAAAAACTTAAAGACAAGCTGCTTAAATATAAGCATGTCACTGAAATGGAATTTGATGGCTTAAAAGAAGACCGCCGAGCAGTTTTGCCAGCAGGGATTGCCATTTTATATGCCGTATTTGATGTGCTGGGTCTAGATAAACTGGTCTATTCAGATGGTGCTTTACGTGAAGGCGTGATGTATGACTTGCTGGGCCGTTTCCAGCATGAAGACATTCGTGACCGTTCTGTGCATGCTTTGATGGGACGCTATAATGCAGACACCAAACAAGCCGAACGTGTAGCCAATACGGTACAGCAATTGTTTAACGGTGTTGCAAAATCTCTGAATTTAACCAATGATGACAGTGACTTACTGCGCCGAGCTGCCTGTTTGCATGAAATTGGTTTAGCGATTAGTCACAGTGGTTACCATCGCCATGGGGCTTATTTATTGCAACATTCGGATATTCCTGGTTTCTCGCAAATTGACCAAAACTATTTGTCACATTTGGTCGCTCATCATCGTCGTAAACTTCGTGGTGATTCACGGATCGATGTCTCAAAAGTCGGTGGTAGCAAACTTGTGTACTTATGTCTATTGCTTCGTTTAGCTGTTTTGCTGAATCATAGCCGTAGCGATGAGATGCTTCCTGCCATTGAATTAAGTGTCAGCAATGAGCAACAATGGCAACTCAGCGTTTCTGGCGATGCCAAACAATGGCCTTTGCTTGTAGCAGACTTGCATGATGAACAGGTGCAGTTTAAGCATTGGGATATTGAATTGAATATTCAGTCGGAACAATTTATCTATTAACAAGTGATTGGTTAACAAGGTATTGTTAATTTAGGGATAATGGTCGACCTATGAAAAATAAAGCTGCTCAATCTAAAGCATGGACAACGGTTCAAATTGCGCGTCATCCGGAACGTCCGCAATTCTTGGATTATGTTGGTGAAATTTTCACTGAATTCGATGCTTTACATGGAGATCGGGTATTTGGTGATGATGGTGCGATGATCGGTGGCTTGGCACGTTTTAATGGTCAGCCAGTGATGATTGTTGGACAACATCGTGGTCGCAGCACTCGTGAAAAATTGCAACACAACTTCGGCATGAGTAATCCCGAAGGCTACCGTAAATCGCAACGTTTACTGGACATGGCAGAGCGTTTCAACCTGCCGGTATTTACTTTTATCGATACCATGGGTGCCTATCCAGGGGTCGGTGCGGAAGAACGCGGTCAGGCAGAAGCAATTGCCACCAGCCTTGCACAGCTTTCAAGCCTGAAAGTTCCGGTGATTGCCACCGTTTTAGGTGAAGGCGGTTCAGGCGGTGCACTCGGTATTGGTGTGGCAGACCGTGTGGTGATGCTTTCTCACAGTATTTATTCAGTGATTTCTCCTGAAGGTTGTGCATCCATTTTATGGAAAACGGCAGAGAAAGCAGAACAAGCCAGCGAAGCCTTGGCATTAACTGCTGAAAAGTTAAAACACCTGGGTATTGTTGAATACGTGGTTGATGAAGGTGAAGGCGCGCATTTGCAGCCTGAAAAAGTGATGCAAGACCTTAAAGATGTGTTACAACAGGCTTTGGAAGAATTGCAATCGATGGATGCGAATGAAAGATGCGAAGCACGTTACCAGCGTTTAATGAAGTTTGGCAGCGACAATTCCGGTCTGGCGTCTTAAAGCAAATCCAGTGCTTTCCTCCCGAAAGCACTTTCTTGATTGGATGTAGCGGCGGCATGGATTCCATGCTGCTTTTGCATCTGATGTCTGATTTATTTCCTGAAAAAATCCGTGCGATCTATGTCGATCACCAGTTGCAAAGCCTCAGTGCCGATTGGGGCCAGTTTGTATCTGATCAATGTGCGGCCTTGAAAGTCCCATGTAGTATTGAAAAGGTCAATGTGCAACCAGGGAATCTGGAACATCAAGCCCGTAATGCACGTTATCAGGCTTATTCAAAACATCTAAAACCCCATGAAATTTTAGTTCTGGCGCATCATCAGCAAGATCAGGCTGAAACCTTGATGTTGCGACTGCTTTCTGGAGCCGGCGTGCATGGTCTGGCGGCAATGAAGCAGGTCGATGTACGTAAGCAAATCACCATTTGGCGACCGTTGCTTGATATTTCACGTGAACAGATTGGCCAATGGGCAACCCAGCTGGGTGTGCAAAATATTGAAGACCCCACTAATTTAGATACCCATTATGATCGGGCCTGGTGCCGTCATGAACTATGGCCGATGTTGCAAAACCGTTATCCGAAAATGCAGCAGGCACTTAGTCGCACCAGCTATCTGATGCAGGATGCGGAAGACATTTTACTGGATGTTTTACAGCAAGATTTAAATAATTGCGGATCGGCGACTGAACTGGATTTAAAAAAATTATCCCAATTATCAATAGCGCGTCAAAGACAGCTTTTATCGGCATGGATGAAAGGGCAGGATACCTATCGTCCGAGTTTTGAAATGGTGGAGCGCTTGTTGCATGAAGTGATCGCATCAAAGTTGGATGCACAGGCTGCATTGCACTGGAACCAATATTATTATCTGCGTTATCAGCAAAAACTTTTTCGTTTAAGTCCTGAAGAATATCTGGCTGAAAAAAATGAAAGCCATATTTCCGCACAAACCCTCTGTCTGGAATTGGGTCAAAAAATGAATGTCCTTTCAGGAGAGTACGTTGCTGAAACTGCAAAAATAGGTCTGTCAGCCTCATTGCTGGGTAAAAAACTGGATCTGGTCATGCGTCAGGGTGGAGAAAAAATTCATTTATATGGACGAGTCGGGGCTTGGCCAT
>DKLL01000213.1 GCA_002455755.1 Acinetobacter sp. UBA6641 | reverse complement strand
GGTCGGCACATTTTTATATTTAAATCGATAGTGCCATAACCGACGCCTGCTTCCAGCATGCTGTGGACGGCACAGCCAGTCACTGAATCCAGCACGGTTGCTGCAAAACCGCCATGTACGCCACCTAAGAGGTTTAAGTGACGGCTATCCGCTTCTACTTTGAAACGAATAGTGCCTTCAGTCACTTCATAGGGTTGCATCGGCATGGTTTCGCTGATACTTGCAGGTGGAATTTTTCCTGCACACATGGCTTGTAAAAGTTGCAGTCCGGTCATTTCTTTGGGATTCATTCTATTTATTTCCTTATTGATACCTTTATTTATTCATCAGTTCCAAAAAGGAATCTGGATTTCAATTAAGCAAAATTTAACCATATCGTCAACAATCAGCTTTGAGTTAATTCGTGCAAAATGCATGGCTGTAAAAATCATTTTCCATTTGATTTAAAGCTTATATTCATATATCTAAAATGGTGAATAAAACAACTTGATAAGATAATTGTTTTGAAATGCTTTAATGAAACTTATACAGAGATGAATTTTCATTTATATAGAAGAAATACTATTTTAGATATTTTTGCTCGACCCTCACCCAATCAAGGAAATAATAATGAAGATATCCTGTTTATGCGGTAAAACTAAGTTCCAAGCAGAATTAAAAAATCATGATGTACATGCCTGCCATTGTTCCATGTGCCGTCAGCAGTCAAGTGGTGTACTGATGAGTGTGGATGTAGAGCCAGACAGTTTAAAGTTTGAAGATCAGGAGTATTTAACGCTATTTCAATCTTCTGAATGGGGGGAGCGCGGTTTTTGTGGTCGCTGCGGCACTTTACTTTTCTGGCATACGCAGGATGGCAGTTATTGCAATATTAATGTCTTTGCGATGCAGGAACAGCCGAAAGATTTAAAATTGACTACAGAAATTTATATTGATAATAAGCCCGATTTTTACCAGTTTAAATATTCTACAGAGCAGCTCACTGAGGCTGATGTGATTGCATTGTTTTCTAAAGATGAAGCAGAGTAATAATCGATTTATATAAGCATTGAATTTATACATAGATCATTCTTATAAATTGAATCAGTAAATCTCTATGGATTTAAAACGTTAGATTGGTTATATCTAAAACAGGTTGTTGATAGGGATGCTCAACCATGCTGTTTAAACTCATGCTTGCCATGTTGGCTTTTGCTGCCAATTCGGTGTTATGCCGTTTGGCCTTGGTAGACCAGCAAATTGACCCGATGAGTTTTAGCCTGATTCGTGTGTGTAGTGGCGCTGCTGTTTTATTGTTGCTCTACTTATTTTCTGCACGAAAAGCCAAAATAGAGTGGAATATTAAAAACGGTTTTTTTCTCGCCTTGTATATTGTGGCATTTTCACTGGCCTATTTGCATATAGACGCAGGTGTTGGCGCATTGCTGTTATTTGGCACAGTCCAGCTCAGCATGGTCGGCTATGGTTTATGTCATGGTGAAAAAATCAATATGCGGCGCGGCTCAGGATTGGCTATTGCGATTTTAGGTATTCTGATTCTGTTACTTCCTGGCACCTCGGCACCCCATTTAGGTTATGCCGCGATAATGGTACTTTCGGGAATAGGATGGGCGATGTACAGCATTGCAGGCAAGGATATGCAAAACCCCCTGGCAAGCACCTTGGCCAATTTTGTGATGGCTATTCCTTTTATTTTGCTGGCGTATGTCGCGGTTGATGCAAAAAGTTTTGCATTGCCGCAAGGGATACTTTTAGCTGTGTTGTCAGGTAGTTTGGCATCAAGCGGAGCATACGTGCTTTGGTACGCCATCGTGAAACAGATTGACCGTGTGACAGCCAGCAGTGTACAGCTATCCGTACCGTGTTTAGCAATTATGGGTGGTGCACTGTTTATTGGTGAGACTTTAAGTTGGCGGATGATCATTTCTACTGTCATTGTTTTAATGGGAATTGCCCTGGTGATTTGGGCTTCGGTTGAGAAGAGTGATTCCAGAAAAATTAAAAATCAGAATATTTAAGTATTTAAAAGCAATGAGTTACGGATTTATGAAATTTATGCTTCTTATCCCTGTGATGGAAAAATTTTAGACTATTATAAGGGTGTTTTGAGTCAGTTTATATTTTGCTGCATCCATTTTATAAACTGCATACATTAGATTTTGATGATTACAATTATGATATTTGGCCTGAAAAGCATCACTTTATCAATGACTGTTTTCCGATTTTATGGCGTGAAATTTCAAATTGGCAGGTCTCGATAATATCTCTGAAATTGATGTTGCATTAAGGACTATGAGTGGCGGCATTAAACAATATGAAAATAAAACTCGGGCAAAGCAAGTTCTTAAGTTGTATGAAGAGCATAATATTATTAATCCATGGGATGAGGGGCATATTCCCCATTTTAGAGAATCATCTTTTAATATGCATTAAAAGATATGGGCTATGAATTTTTGTTAACTGTTGATGAGCATGGGATCAATGAGCCCAAAAAGTCTATTGAATATTTTATACAACATGATCAGCTGAATACATGTAANNACTGAAGATCAGCAGCTCTTATTTGCAACCTATGGGGATAGTCCTTGTACGTTCTTATGTTCTTCAAAATAATCATTGATCGGATATTGGAAATTTACCCATTTGAGGGGGTTTTCTGTACAGCGAATATGAAAGTATATTGGGGACTTGATCAGATTCCAGCCATAAAAAACCCGCGAAATTCGCGGGTTTTCTAAATCTTACTTTAGAAAAAGCAGATTATTTTTCAGCAGCAATTGAAGCAATCGCAGCGTCAACGCCTTCGATTGAATCAGCCGCTTTCTTGATACGAGCAAGTGCATCTACAAGTACTTCGTCAGCAGTTGCATAAGAAATACGCATGTAACCGCCCAGACCGAATGCATCACCAGGAACAACCGCAACACCAGTTTCTTCCAGTAACCATGCAGAGAATTCTGTGCAAGATTTTAAGCCTTTGGCACGAATTAACGGCTTAATATTGGCATATGCATAGAACGCGCCATCCGCAGGCAAGCAAGTAATACCGTTGATGTCGTTCAAGCCTTTCACAACCAGGTCATGACGGCGTTTGAATGCTTCAATCATTGGTTCAAGAACGTCTTGAGGACCATTCAATGCAGCTTCAGCAGCAACTTGGGAAATAGAAGTCGGGTTGGAAGTAGATTGAGACTGGATTTTTTTCATTGCGCCAATCAGTTTAGCAGGACCCGCTGCATAGCCAATACGCCAGCCAGTCATTGCATAGGCTTTAGATACACCGTTCAATACGATTACGCGGTCATACAGGTCCGGAGCAACAGTGGCGATGTTGTAGAATTCATCATCCCAGCGGATTGGTTCGTACATATCATCAGATGCAACAAAAACTTCTGGGTATTTACGAAGCACTTCAGCCAAAGCTTCAAGTTCAGCTTTGGTGTAGATCATGCCAGTCGGGTTAGATGGGCTGTTTAGAACCACTAAACGGGTTTTGTCAGTGATTGCTGCTTCTAACTGTTCAGGCGTAATTTTGAAACGTTGTTCTTCACCACATTTCACGATTACAGGCACGCCTTCAGCGATGATGACCATATCTGGATAGCTTACCCAGTATGGCGCAGGGATGATCACTTCATCACCTTTGTTTAACAAGGCAAGTGCCAAGTTGAAGAATGACTGTTTACCACCGCAAGAAACCAGGATCTGGTTTGCTGCATAGTCAAGATTATTGTCACGTTTAAATTTCGCGATAATCGCTTTTTTAAGACCTGGAGTACCGTCAACAGCGGTGTATTTAGTGAAACCGTTGTTAATAGCAGTAATTGCTGCATCTTTGATGTGTTGTGGGGTGTCAAAATCTGGTTCACCTGCACCCAAGCCAATTACGTTTTTACCAGCAGCTTTAAGTTCAGCGGCTTTGTTGGTAACAGCAAGTGTAGGGGACGGTTTGATGGCATTTACACGATCAGAGAGACGTACGTCCACGGCAGTATTCCTTCTTATAGGGATTAAAAAATAAAAAGCACACTATCTTATCTTAAATTGCGCCAAAAAGGGGAGCTTGAATATATCAATATTAGAAAAAACTATTTAATCCAGTTGAATCAGCTAAGAAATAACAATAAATAATTAAATGGCTTAGTTAGAATAATAGAGTTGAAAATAATTAAAAAATGAGAGTAAAGAGGAATAATTTAATGTGAATGGCGAAATGAAAAGGCACACTACTATTAGATCATGTTCGATTTAATTGTAGTGTGTGATGTTATCAAGTTTTTAATCAGTCATAGAAAGCAGATATCAATAGGCATAGTTTAAGTGGGTATAATCATTTAAGGATTTTTGCAGATGTGTGCTAATAAATTCATGTACATCGGCAGTAGTCATTGGTTGTCCCTGCTTGGAAATGACATGTTCAATCGGTTGCTGACCTTGCGCAGTAATGGTATAAACAAAATTTCGGGTGACCCGATAACCGGTTTCGGTATTCACAATGCAAGTANNGCTATGCTCAAAGTTTAAATCGGTATGTGAAAATACAAACTGATCAAACAGTTTCATATTTTGACCATTTGCCAAAGCTTTGAGCTCATCCACAATGCTGGCACTAAATTTCATGCCGTAACGTTCAGAGATAGGCTTTTGATCAATCAGTAGTGAAACGGTTTCATCATCATTTTGGATGACGCTGACATTGCTAAAATCGGACATGAAAAATCCCTATGTTAAATTGAACTGTGCTGAAGTATGTGGAAAATAAAGTGAAAATCAATTGAGTGTGGTACAGATTTTCAGCGAAACATTTAACTGAAGATGACTTCAAATAAAAATGGCCACAACAGATGCAGCCATTTAAATCAATTTAAATCGAACTTATTGATTAAAGCGGGACAGGTCTTCTTCAGGACGGGCAGTTAATACTTCAACACCGGTTTTAGTCACTAAAAGCGTGTGTTCATATTGTGCAGACAAGCTATGATCTTTGGTCACCACCGTCCATTTGTCACCTAAAATTTTGGTTTTCCAGTCGCCCCCGTTCACCATCGGCTCAATGGTAAAAGTCATGCCTTCTTCAAGCAGCATACCGGTATTCGGTTGACCATAATGCAAAACTTGCGGTTCGTCATGGAATACAGTGCCAATACCATGACCACAATATTCACGTACGACGCCAAAACGTTCTGATTCCACATATTTCTGGATGGCATTGCCAATATCACCAATGGTAGAGCCTGGTTTCACTGTGGCAATACCGCGGTACATGGCTTCTTGTGCCACTTTGCATAAGCGGTCTGCAAGAATCGAAGTTTCACCGCCGACGATATACATCATGTTGGTGTCGCCGTGATAGCCATCTTTAATGACAGTCACATCAATATTTAAAATATCGCCTTTTTTCAGGATCTTGCTTGCAGATGGAATGCCGTGACACACCACATGGTTCACAGAGGTGCAAATGGTATGCTGGAATGCAGGGCGGCCAGGTGCTGCACCGTAACCCAAACATGCTGGAATCGCCTGTTGTTTATTGACAATATAATCGTGACAAATGGTGTCCAGTTCCAGAGTCGATACACCCGGTTTGATATGCGGTTTGATCATATCCAAAACTTCAGCCGCCAGTCGACCCGCCACACGCATTTTTTCAATTTCTTCAGGTGTTTTGATTAAACGGCGGGGAGCTTCGTAAGTACTGTTCATGATCTTTAAAAACTTTTGGAAATTTGTGTGTGACTATGGTATAAATAGCCGCCCATTTTATCAAATGCTTTTTCGTGAAGAAATTTCACGGGCATTGTGCGATGGGGCAACAAAATCCGCACATATATCGACACATTTCTCTGGGTGCCCTTTGGGGTGGAGAATGCGGATATATGGAGGCCTAACCCAAACTTTAAGGTAAAGAAAATGGCAGATTATAACGTAAGCATGCGCGACCTTCTTCAAGCAGGCGCTCACTTCGGTCACCAAACTCGTTTCTGGAACCCAAAGATGCGCGAATACATCTTTGGCGCGCGTAACAAAATTCACATCATCAACCTTGAGCACACTGTTCCTGCGTTAAATGAGGCCTTGAACTTTGTTAACAATCTTGCAAGCAAAAAGAACAAAGTATTGTTTGTTGGTACTAAACGTGCTGCTTCTAACATCATTCGTGAACAAGCTCAACGCGCTGGTCAACCATATGTAGACCACCGCTGGTTAGGTGGTATGTTGACGAACTGGAAAACACTTCGCCAATCTATCAACCGTTTAAAAGATCTTCAAACTCAATCTCAAGACGGTACTTTTGCTAAGCTTACTAAACGTGAAGCTTTAGAACGTACTCGTGAAATGGAAAAACTTGAACGTGCTTTAGGCGGCGTTAAAAACATGGGTGGTTTACCTGACGCATTATTCGTAATTGACGTTGACCACGAATCAATCGCGATTAAAGAAGCTAAAAACCTTGGTATTCCTGTAATCGGTATCGTTGATACAAACTCTAACCCAGACAACGTAGATTACGTTATTCCTGGTAACGACGATGCGATCCGTGCGGTTACACTTTATGCTTCTGCTATGGCTGATGCGATTCTTGCTGGTAAAGAATATGCTCAATCACAAGCAAATGCTCAAGCTAAAGGCGAAGAAGCTGCTAAAGAAGCTCCAGAGGCTTAATGCGTTTTGACGCAGAATTGTCATTTTTGCGACATGTAATCGTGGCAAATTAAGCGTCGAGAAAGCAAAACGGCCCAGAGAACACTTTGGGCCGTTTTTGTTGAACAGATTCATTTTCTACCGTATTTAGGAGAATAACATGACTGCAGTTACTGCCAGCATGGTAAAAGAATTGCGTGACCGTACTGGTCTGGCAATGATGGAATGTAAAAAAGCATTAACAGAAGCGAATGGTGACATCGAATTAGCGATTGATAACCTTCGTAAATCTGGTCAAGCAAAAGCAGCTAAAAAGGCTGGTAACATTGCTGCTGACGGTGCAATTACAATTGCTCAAGAAGGCAACAAAGCTATTCTTTTAGAAGTAAACTGCCAAACTGACTTCGTTGCTAAAGACGAAAACTTTGCTGGTTTCTCTGCTAAAGTTGCTGCTGCTGCTCTTGCTGCAAATGAAACTGACGCGGCTAAAATTGCTGAATTGAAACTTGAAGATGGTTCAACTGTTGAAGAAGCGCGTATTGCTCTTGTTCAGAAAATCGGTGAAAACATCCAAGTACGTCGCGCGAAAATTGTTGAAGGTGAAAACCTTGCAGTTTACAAACACGGTTTAAAAATTGGTGTTGTAGTGGCTTACACCGGTTCTGCTGAAACTGGTAAAGGTATTGCAATGCACGTTGCTGCATTTAACCCGGTTGCTGTAACTGCTGAAGGCGTATCTGCTGATCTTATCGCTAAAGAAAAAGAAATTGCTGAAGCGAAAGCATTAGAATCAGGTAAACCTGCAAATATCGTTGAAAAAATGGTAACTGGTTCAGTTGAAAAATACTTGAACGAAGTTGTTCTTGAGCGTCAAATGTACGTAATCGACAACGACAAGAAAGTTGCTGACGTTCTTAAATCTACTGCTACTACAATTGCAGAATTCGTTCGCTTCGAAGTAGGTGAAGGTATTGAGAAGAAAGCAGAAATGAGCTTCGCTGAAGAAGTTGCTGCTGCTCAAGCTGCTGCAAAATAATATTAACTTAATTTTTTAAGTTAAATTGTTTTGAAAAAAGCCCCATTTGGGGCTTTTTTTATAATGATTATTTTTATAAAAAAATAGTTAAATTTTAAGGAATAACAACTTTAAGAAATAACAGGATGGCCAGTAAAACCAATATCGGGATTAGTGCGGTTATTGTTGTATTAATATGGCAGTCTATTTTGAAATGGATTTAAAGGAACAGTAAAGTCTTAACCATCATTCGCTTAACACTCCAAACACGCAGGCTGAAATTTTATTAAAAATACCATCTCAGTCTGCTGCTGTAGATTCAAAGCCATTAAATTGAGCGGTTCAAAGTGATGAGGATAAAGTTCAACAAGCATTTCGAGAGCAAAAAAGTAATATTCAAGTCTTGCAGGCGTATTAAAGCTGTATTACGTGATGACAATGAGGGTTCATGTTATCAAAAATTTATTCTGGAACTGGATCATGGGTAAATGGTTGGGGTGCGCATAATATTGACTTAATTCCACGCCTTGATGATTTATAAAAGGGTGGAATTGTCCAGTTTTATGGTGAATATGAATACAAGTGATCAGGGTGAAGTGATTCACTGGCCTTATCACGATCCCACAACAAAAACATATAGATGCTTGGTTGAAATATAAAGCAAGAACCTGTCAGTAAAGGTTCTTGGAAAGGCGCAAATGATGATAGTGTCTAAATCGCTATCATTTGCGATTTTTGGCGTTTTTTCCATTTGGGTATCAATTTACCTAGATAGGCATCCATACACCATAGAGGGCCAATGAGGAGGAATTGGAGGTCTTTAAAGAAAGAAGGCTTTTTACCTTCAACTTTATGCCCGTAAAATTGCCCAATCCAGGCCAAAACAAAAACTGCGATATAGAATCCGATGCCTACAGGTAAGATAAAAATAAGCCATGCCATGACAACGAGTAGAGCCGCCATTGCAACAGCAAGGACCAGATCG
>DKLL01000215.1 GCA_002455755.1 Acinetobacter sp. UBA6641 | reverse complement strand
GCACGTAATCAATCACGTAATGTTGCGAATACAAATGGCAATAATCGTCCTCAAAAAGGCCAGATTTTGACCCAGCATACCGGCTTACCACCACGCGAAACCGGTGAGAAACGCCCATTTGCTGGTCCTAAATCGAAAAATAGGTCTAAATCTAAATCAAAAGCTTGATTTAAAAGTAAAAAAAGGACGCTTAGGCGTCCTTTTTTATGATTGAGTTAAATAACAGGCAATGAAAACAGCTCATCGGAATTGTAGGACAATATCAGAAAGTGATCTTGCATCCTTACTGTGCCTTGCGATACAGTAGTTTTGTGTCTGATCATGGATTAAACTTAGACATAGATGTAAAAATAAAATCGGTGCAACTTTATTGTTAGCATTTATGATGATTTCGTCATGATTAAATGCAGTTTGTTTACTTGAAATATTTAATAAAAATAATCGTTGTATACTGAATTTCATAACAATCATCGGTGTGACACCGGAAAGACTATAAAAATTTAAAGGATTAAGAGGATGATAATTTATATTTTGGTCGGAAGTTTACTTCTGTTTGGTGTTTTACTGAAGGCTTGGAAAAGTCTGGAAAGCAGTGCGAAGCAGCAAGATAGTGCTTTAAAACAAAGAGCTATTTTTAATATCAGTGAACAGATAACATTTACACGCCTCAAAGAAATATTGCCGCAGAGTACCGTGTTGGCTCATGTTTCATTTGATGCTTTATTGACGACCAAATACAGCCATACCCGTCATAAATATCGCAATATGATGGCTGATTTTGTGATTCTGGATGAACATCATCAGGTTTCTGCCATTATTGCACTAGATGATCCAATGGCTTTAAGACATCCACAAAATGCCCAATATCAGGATGCTTTATTGGCCATGGCAGGGTATCGGGTAATTCGCTATGAAGATGTACCGGAATATTTTCAGTTGAGACAAGATTTTTTAATTGAAAAGCCTGCTGATTTTCAGCTGGATCAGCTCACAGAATCTTCAATAAAAAAGTATGATTTTTATCCAGATTTGGGCCGCAAGAAAATCCGGATGTTAGGCTAAATCATGATAAGCATGAATGACTTCATGCTTATTCTCTAGTTTTTTAATTCGATGCACGCACCGCAGTTACCGTCATTTCNNGCATAAAGCTTGGCTTCAACACAGGTGCGGGGCAGGGCTTCAATATCAGCCACCCAGGCATCCCAGATTTCATTCATCGCTGCATAGTCATTTTCAATATCTTTTAAATAAATGGTGACAGACATAATCTGGCTTTTATCTGTACCTGCATCTGCCAGCAAGCGATCAATAATTTCCAGGGTTTGTCGGGTTTGACCTTTGATATCCAGCGTAGTATCGGAAGCCAATTGACCTGCCAGATGTACTAAATTGCCTGAAATGGCAATTTCAGAAAAACGCTTTTCAACATGCAGACGTTGTACTGCCATAATATGAGTCCTGTGTTTTCGGCATAATTGCTGCGAACCCTATTTGGGCTATACAGTATGTAGCCAAGAAGATGACAACATCATAATGCCATGAGTCCTTATCGTAAATCACTCATCGAGCAGTTATTGTTGGACTAGAGTTGCCAAAGCAGCGATTTTTAAAAATAACAGGGATCAGCAGAACATCCGGTAGAAAATCGGAGTGATCGATAGCAGCATGTATAAAATGCTTTAGTGCACTAGGAAATATGCTGTTGTGAATCAATTTACAGAGATATGTGCAGAAGATATGCGAATGAGGGGCCATGCGGTTTAACAGAGTTGCCCTGTAATATTCGGATTTGATCGTCACGCCAATCACAGGACAGCATGCTAAAAGTAAAGGTGATTTTTAGCATCTCAGCGCTTACATGGATAAATGCATCGCGGCTATAGAGTACCGCAAAAATCATGTTTGTGTAGCATCAATTGCTCTAATTTTATTCTTTTGCTTGAAAAACACTCAATATGTTACCAAAGGGAAAGCTGGGGTTGATCTTGTTGATCCGAAAGCTGGTACAGTCCAACGCCAATGAGGCGAAACTTAAAATGTTCCGGAATATGCATTTCAATCAACAGTTGTTGTAAGACCTGTTCCAGTTGCTGCCGATTTTGTAAAGGCTGTCTGAAACTCTTGCTGTGTTGCAAGACCTGAAAATTTTTTAACTTGAGCTTGGCTGAAACGCCTCGTGCACAAAGCTGTTTGCGCTCTAAACTGCTCCAGACCTGATCAATGAGCCTAGACCAATAGCTTTGGCATTGGATTAAGGTCAGGTCGTCATCAAAGGTGGTTTCCTTGGAAATTTGCTGACGTTCACGTTCAACTTGTACAGGTCGCTCATCAATGCCCTGGGCATACAGAAAGAGTCGCTTGCCATATTTTCCAAACTGCTGAACCAGTACATTTTGTTCAATTTTTTGTAAATCTCCCAGTGTTTGCAATTGCAGCAGCTTGAGCTTTTCTTGCATCACTTTTCCTACACCGGGAATTTTCTTGAGCGGTAAATCCTGAATAAACTGCTGCACCTGTGAGGGCTTAATCACACAAATGCCATCCGGTTTGTTCCAGTCCGAAGCAATTTTGGCTAAAAATTTATTGGGTGCGACCCCGGCGGATGCTGTTAAACCAGTCGTTTGGAAAATATCTTGGCGTATTTGCATGGCCACTTCTGTGGCACTCGGAATATTTTTCAGATTTTCAGTGACATCCAGATAGGCTTCATCTAAAGATAAAGGTTCAATCAGCGGCGTATAACGCTGAAATATCTGATGAATTTGCATAGAGATGTCGCGATATTTTTCAAAATTGGGTTCAATCACGACTACCTGCGGGCAAAGCTTGCGGCCTTGTGCCATCGACATGGCAGAGCGCGAGCCAAACTCGCGTGCAGGGTAGGATGCTGCACAAATGACGGCCCGTGGATGGTGTGAAGACACGACTACAGGCAAATGCTTTAACTCCGGCCGGTCTTTCAGTTCCACAGATGCAAAAAAGGCATCCATATCGATGTGAATGATTTTTCTCATGCAGTCCTAAATTTTGCTGCTCGCATCTGAATTTATTATCTCATCTTGAGGGATTATATTATAGAGCAGGATCAAGTGGATACGACACAGGTTGACTAAGTAAAACCAGCCGGGTGCGTTGTTGTTCGGCTGCCCGAATGAGTATTTTTAAACTTTGCTCGGTATTGTCTGCCAGGTACGGTAAAAACTCTAGAGGCTGATTCCCGGCTTGAAAAAAGTTATCCCAGTGAATCGGTATGACTACTTCCGGCTTTAAGGTTCTCAGGGTTTGATCGAGATAGTTTTGCTGAAATTGTTCCGATTGGCGTGACAGCTGGGCAATGCCTAAAAATAAAGTATCGACCTTTAAGTTTTTCAGCTGGTCAGGAACAGCACCGGTACTGGCTTTGACTAAAATTTTATGCCCTTGATGTTCAATTAAATAGTCAAAGCTATGTCCTTCCTTAAACTTGGAAAAACGGGCAGGAAGTTGCAGCGGTTGTTTAATTTCCTCCCCCAGGTCATTGTTTACGGCAGTGGGCGGGGTATGTTGCGAAGCAATCGCAGTAATTTTAAACTCACCAAAGCTTAGGGCATGCAAGGGTTGAACCTGAATGAGTTGCTGTTCTGCAACCTGTCCGCCACGTGCAATATTCAAGCTGCTGTTTGAACCAATAATTTTGGTATGGGAAAGCTGTCTTCCAAGTTCAGCAAGATCCAGTGCATGATCATAATGTGAATGCGTGACGAAAATGGCTTGAGTCCGCTGCAAATGTTGTTGCTGAATTATCTGCCGGATGAGTGCGGGCTGACTTTGAATGTTCTGAAACAGCACTTGATAAAGGGAAGGGCGACTAAAGAACCCGTCAATCAGAATNNGCGAAGGACGGCTAAAGAATCCATCAATTAAAATTTGTGTTTTACCATCATCGAAAAGCAGGGTGGACACGCCAAAGAATTTGACCTTGAGCCTTGAAGAGAATGCCGTTTTTTCAGAGGGGGAATATTGCCATTTTTTAAAATCCGATATCTGACCTGAAGGTTGCAGCAGCAAGACCACAGCAGTCACCACAACAACTATACTTATGCCCAATACCAGCCAAAATCTTTTTTGAATTGCCATCATCTTCCCATTTTTATGCATTTTTATTTTTATTGTGGTCAACGGTTTAAGTTTATCTTGTTATTTTTTCGGTAAATTTTCAATCGGTTTTTGAGGATAAATATTATTTTTTTCTAAAAAACTGATCCATTCGTATCGATCGCCATTAAATACATTCAAGTCCACTTCTTTAGGAATGCCTTTAATCTGCCCCTGATTGGTATGCTGCCAGAACAGCCATTTCGGGTTGCCTTTTAAATCTGGCTTGCCCTTATATTCACGGACCCAGAGTGGTGTTTTCGAAAATTCTCCAGCTAAAATAATGTTATAGAATGACTTGGAAATATAAAAAATCGGTTGCTTGCCATAATGCCGNNCAGTTACTGTCATATTCCAGATCAATTACTGGCGGCAAGGCATCGGCTTTATTGGGTACAGTGTCAATAAAATTTTGTGCCTGAATTTCTCCGTCACGGCATAAACGGTAAAAATGATAGGCACCGACCAGCAGGCCATGTTCACGTGCCTGTAGCCAATAGTCCTGGAATTTTCGATCTTTAAAATCACCGCCTTCGGTCGCTTTTAGATAGACAAATTGATAGCTTTTCGGTGAAATCTGTTTCCATTCGATATCTCCCTGATGATGCGATACATCAAAACCTTTGACCGGATATTCCTGTGCCGAAGCAGGATTAAGATGCAAGATAAAAACATATAGGACGATTGCAGCGCAAATCAGTCCCAGGCCCATGCAAGAGGCGTAGAGCTTTTTATGACTGTTATGGGCGAATCTTTTTTTAGGCATGGATAATTTAGGCTTGATTTATCAAGTACATAATAACGCGATCTGAACATTCAGACCACGCTGTTTCTGATGCCACCTGACTAAACGGGGGTGTGGCGCGGAATTTGCCAGAAAATTGCTGCGGTAATCAGGTTAATGCAGCCCAGGCAAATGAGGGTGCTGTGGAAAGCCGTCACGATCTGTTCGCTACCAAAATAGGCAGTAAAAATATTGACTAGGGTGCCGGCCAAAGCTACACCAATACTCATCGACACCATCATGATCATCGACAGAAAACTGTTGCCACTGCTGGCATCCTGTTGCGGCAAATCCTTTAAGGTCAGGGTATTCATGGAAACAAACTGNNGTGCTCAGGGCAAAACTGGCAATACAGGCGCCGACCAATAAGGTATTCACCAGCAATACCTTGCGGTAACCAAAGCGTTGAATGATTTGACGGATGATCGGCTTGGAAGCGAGAGAACCGAGTACAGTCGGAATCATTAACAGACCGGTAATGAACGGCTCAAAGCCAAAGGCGACCTGCAACATCAGTGGAATTAGAAAAGGCATCGCGTTGCCGCCCAAGCGGGCAAAGAAATTACCGATAATGCCGATAGCATAAATTTTATTGCTAAATAATGTGCTGCGGAACAGCGCATTGTGGTGTGTATGGGCATGAACGGTATAGATAATAGCGGCCAGTATACCCGCAATCACCAGACCAATACTCCACCATAGCGATTGATGCGGACTGGCAAAGTTTTCAATACCCAGTGCAAGTCCGACCATGGCAATGACCAGTAAGATAAAACCTGAAAAATCAAATTGCTTGACACTCGGTTCGGTCACATTGGGCATGGCTTTAAAGGTAATCAGACAACCTATAAGCCCCATAGGAATATTGATTAAAAAAATCCAGTGCCATGTGGTTACTTCTACCATCCATCCGCCCAGTGTCGGACCAATCAAGGGACCGACCAGACCAGCCAGACTCATCAAGCTCATGGCAGATAAAAACTGGCTGCGAGGAATGACCTTGAGCATCGCCAGCCGACCCACAGGAAGTAACAGGGCTCCGCCAATGCCTTGAATGACCCGATAAAATAACAGCTGGTTTAAACTGCTGGAAAGCCCGCAGCCCAGTGAAGCCAGAGTAAAAATAATAATCGCTGCAAAGTAGGTATTGCGTACGCCAAAACGGTCGGCCAGCCATCCGCTTAAGGGAATACAGGCTGCTACCGAAAGCACGTAGGCCACCACCACACTATGCATCTGTAGCGGATCTTCAGCCAGATTGGTTGCCATGGCGGGAATTGCGGTATTGACAATAGTGGTGTCCAGACCTTGCATAAAAAAACCGATCGATACCAACAGCACCAGCAGTCGGAATTCAGGTTGTAGGGCTTGATGCGATGGCGTGGCGTTCATAAATTTTTGTAAGGCTGAGATTTTTATACAGTTTAAAGGAATAATTCAACGCTGTTGTAGTAAAAGCTTTTCACTATCCCGAATAGGGATTGCAATCAAACTGCAATCAAAGATTCATGCCACTGCAACAGCATGTTTATAAATTGTTCACATTCTTATAAATGATGAACTAAAACATGAAAATACAGTTTTCAGCATTGATGTTGGCAATACTTTCAGTGGGATTGGTGGCTTGTAACGATAGTCAGGACCAGACGCAGGTGACTGCACCTGCGGTCGTCGAAGAAATTACACCCGGAACGATTGAATTAGTCAAAATTGGTCATTATGAATCAGGTCTCTTTGGGGCAAGCGCGGCAGAGATTCCGGCCTATGATGCGCAAAGTCAGCGTTTATTTGTGGTGAATGCCAAAGAAGGCGTGGTAGATGTTTTGGACTTTAAACAGCCGAATGAACCGAAATATCTTCAGTCTTTGGATGCGAAAAAATATTTGGCCAATTCGGAAGTCAACAGCGTGGCCGTATATAAAGGCATTGTGGCTTTGGCAGTTCAGGCAGAGGACAAAACTCAACCCGGTATGGTGGCATTCTTTAAAGCGCAGGATTTAAGTTTTATCAGTCAAGCGCCGGTGGGGCCCTTGCCGGATATGTTGATTTTTAGCCCCGATGGTCAGAAAGTTCTGGTGGCCAATGAAGGTGAGCCAAAAGAAGGCTATGCGGTCGATCCTGAAGGTTCTGTCAGTATCGTTAATGTCAAGGACATCACCAAACCAACAGTAAAATCAGCCAATTTTCAGGCATGGAATACCCAGAAACAAAGTCTGCTTGATGCAGGCGTAAGGATTTTTGGCCCTGCTACCGAACATTATACGGATGTCGCCAGCAAAGGTCTGCAAACCACAAGCGTAGCACAGGACTTGGAACCAGAATATATTGCGGTGAGTCCAGACGGCAAAACAGCATGGGTCAGCTTGCAGGAAAATAATGCCATTGCGGTTTTAGATTTGGTCAAAGATGAATTTGTGGATATTTTCCCAATGGGGAGTAAAGATCATGGCTTGTCTGGAAATGCTTTGGATGGTAGTGACCGAGACTGCCTGGTAGGTGCGACAGACAGCCAGGGGCAGTTAATGGCAAGCTGTGCCAAAGATGCCGGCATGATCAACATCCAGTCATGGCCTGGAGTGTATGGCATGTATATGCCGGATGCGATTGCGCATTATCAAGTGAAGGGTAAAAGCTATTTGGTGACTGCCAATGAAGGCGATGCACGTGAATGGCTGAAAGATAAAGACCTTTACTTTACTGGCGATGATTTAACCCAAGGTTATGCCGAAGAAATTCGGGTGAAGCATTTATTTAAAAAAGCGGGTTTTAATTTAAAAGGCGATTATGCAGCGCATTTGCGCCATTTGGTGCCGGGTGTCAGCGGTGCGAAATTAGATCCCGCGGTATTTAAGCCATGTATCACTGGCGAGGCGAGTGAGGTCTGTGCAGATAACTTAATTAAAGACTCACACATTGGGCGCTTGACGATTAGCTGGACCCAAGGCTTCAAACGTGATGCTTCGGGACAACCGCTGCTTGAAAACGGCAAGCTGGTATATGACAAACTGTATACCTATGGCGGGCGTTCATTCAGTGTCGTCGATCCTGAAAGTCGTCAAATTATCTGGGACTCTGGCAGTGAGTTTGAGCGTAAAATTGCAGAACTGTTCCCGAACCAATTTAATAGCAACCACGAAGCCTTCAAATTTGATGACCGTAGTGACAATAAAGGACCGGAGCCTGAAGGCATAACAATTGGTCAAATTGGTCAAAAGACTTTTGCCTTTATTGGGCTGGAGCGTGCCAGCGGTATAATGGTGTATGACATTAGCCAACCGCAGCAAGCCAAATTTGTACAGTATTTTAATGACCGGGACATTCGTCAAACCGATATTACCCAACAGGGAGATTTGGGCCCGGAAGGTCTAATTTTCATTGCCGCAAAAGACTCGCCGAATGGCCAGCCTTTGTTGGTTGTCGGGAATGAGGTGAGTGGTTCGACGGCAATTTATCAAGTTCATTTAAAATAAAAATAATATAATTTAAAAAAGCACTAAGGTGCTTTTTTTATGTCTTCCGTTCAATCTGGTCACGGTTATGTCATAATCTTGCGCAATCTCCGGCACTGCTGGGTGGTTTTTTTATAGGTGGAAAAGGTTTTGTTTTTATGACAATTGAAATTTTGATGATTTTAGGCTTTTGTTTGGCCGCTTATTCAATTGTCGGAAACGATGTGCCCCAGACCTTGGGTACCTTTATTTCATCCAATGCCCATCGTCCCTGGTGGATCCTGTGGCTGTATACCAGCAGTATTTTAACCGTGGTCCTGCTCTATGGCTGGTGGGTTTCAGGGGTAGGGGATGCTTCTTATGGTCGTCTGGAAACGATTCCTTTTCCTGAGGGCGGAATTACCTGGCTGTATATTGTTCCGCCTATTTTACTGATTCTTTTAACTAAATATGGCATTCCGGTTAGTACCACATTTTTAGTCCTTACCATTTTTTCGCCGAGCAGTTTGGGGTCGATGCTGACCAAATCGATGATGGGCTACGCCGTGGCATTTGTGGTTGCCATCATTGTCTATCGCTTTGTGATTAAAGGTATTTCGGTTTATTTCAGTAAAACCCGAGACCATAAACCCTCAAATATCTGGATTGGCTTGCAATGGGTCTCTACAGCGTTTCTGTGGAGCCAGTGGCTGATTCAGGATCTGGCCAATATTTTTGTCTATGTGCCGCGTCAGGTTCCGCTGGAATTTTTAATTTTTGCGATACTGGTGTTTATCATTCTCTTAGGCATGATTTTCTACCAACGCGGTGGGGCAATCCAGAAAATTATCGACACCAAAACCGGTGTTGCCGATATTCGTTCTGCAACCATTATCGACTTTATTTATGCCTTGATTTTATTGGTGTTTAAAGAGTGGAGCAATATTCCGATGAGTACCACCTGGGTGTTCTTGGGGCTGCTTGCAGGTCGTGAATTTGCTATGTCGATGCATCTGGCGGAAGTCAATAAATACCGCACTTCACGTAACGTCAGTAAAGATGCCATGAAGCTGATGGTGGGTTTAATCATGAGTATTGTGCTCGCTACCACTTTGCCTTGGTTCTATAACCTTATTTCAAATTTATAAAGTAGCTAGCGCAATCAAAAAAGCGAGCTCTGGGCTCGCTTTTTTATAGGTAGAATTTGGCTTAAATGGCAAAGTGTTTGGGTGCGCTCAAATTTTTAATAGCCGTGATAATTTGATCGGCATGATTGCAGACAATCAGTTTGGCTCGATGCTGTGGCGGTAAAAAACCTTCACTGACCGCGTGATCCAGCTGGGTGATCAGGGCATCATAAAAGCCATTCACGTTGTACAGCATCATTGGTTTCTGGTGCTGATTCAGCTGTCCCCAGGTGGCAATTTCCAGAATTTCCTCAAAAGTACCCAAGCCACCAGGTAAGGCGACAAAAGCACTGGCCCGCTCAGCCATCATGGCTTTGCGTTCATGCATGCTTTTTACAATGTGTAATTCGGTCAGCTGATGATGCGCAATTTCATAATCCAGCATGAATTCAGGAATCACCCCGACCGTTTCACCGCCACGTTGTCTGACGGCATCTGCCACTTGTCCCATCAGGCCAATACTGGCGCCACCATAGACCATGCCGAAACCCAGGTCTGCAAGTGTTTGAGCCAAAGCCACAGCTTTTTCCTGATAAATCGGTTTATTGCCTGAGCGTGAACCACAGTAGAGTGCAATTAAAGGTTGAGTTGTTTTGGGAGTAGGATTGTTATGTTTGGGAGTCATTTTTAATACACTGTTCATCATTATATTTTTTTACCATAGCATTTTATTTTTTCAGTCTCTAGCTTAACTGTTAAATATGACAAAGTCGGGGCAGTGACAAAATGGATTTGCAAAGATTTGTTGAAATTGCAGGAATGAAAAGAGCACGATAAGGAAAAAAAGATGAATTTCTACTTCATCTTGCTATACTAAAAATCTGTTTTCCAACAAATGAATTAACATGGGTAGTGGTTGTCCTCGCTCTGAACACTTTAATGCTTTCGCAAAAAATATCCAGCATACTGTTCATCGCATATTCAGCGATTTTAATATGAACCTTCTAAAATCAGTCCTTCATCATCCTGCACAGGAGAACATCCAATGATCTTTGAGTGGATGTCAGATCCATCAGCGTGGATTGGATTGGCAACTTTAGTGGTTTTAGAGATTGTACTGGGTATCGACAACCTGGTTTTTATTGCCATTTTGGCGGAAAAACTGCCTCCAGAACAGCGTAATGCCGGTCGTATCGTCGGGTTGCTCCTAGCCTTGGGTATGCGCTTAATTTTACTGGCGTCCATTGCCTGGGTCGTGACCTTGACCCAGCCACTGTTCCATGTTCTGGATCATCCTTTTTCCGGTCGTGACCTGATTCTGCTGTTTGGTGGTGTATTCCTTTTATTTAAAGGCACCATGGAATTACATGAGCGCATAGAAGGCGCCCAACCGCAAAAAGAAGAAAACCCGGTGCATGCTGCATTCTGGATGGTAATCGTTCAGATTGTGGTGCTTGACGCGGTATTTTCTTTAGATAGCGTGATTACTGCAGTGGGCATGGTCAAAGACCTCTCGGTGATGATGATTGCGGTGGTGATTGCCGTCGGTATCATGCTGTGGGCATCCAAACCGCTGATGACCTTTGTCAACCGACATCCGACCGTGGTGATTCTATGCCTCGGCTTCCTGATGATGATCGGTTTCTCACTGATTGTAGAAGGATTTGGTTTCCATATTCCAAAAGGCTATTTATATGCCGCGATTGGTTTCTCCGTGGTGGTGGAATTTATTAACCAGACCATGCGCCGTAATCAGGAACGTATGGTCACGACGACCGACCTGCGTTATCGCACCGCTTCTGCGGTTATGCGTATGCTGGGTGGTAAAAGCGAATCGCAAAACAATGAAGCTGAAGATGTGCTGGCGACCCGCGCTTTTGCCGATGAAGTCTTTAATGAAGACAACGGGGTTTACCATAGTGTGATGGTGCAAGGCGTGCTGGGTCTTTCTGAGCGGCCTGTAAAATCGGTGATGACGCCGCGTCCGGAACTGGAGTGGATTGATCTGGATGAAGACGAGACCTCCATTAAAGAACAGTTATTAAGCATGACCCATTCACGTTTGATTGTGGCACATGGGGAGCTGGACAATATTGCTGGTGTGGTGCTGACCCATAAAGTCATGAACGAATACATTGAAACTGGAAAACTGAATTTCGAAGGTCATTTACGCGAGCCGGTGATCGTGCATGAAAATGCCCAGGTGTTGATGGTGATGGAACAGTTGCGTCAGGCACCGCTACAAATGGCGATCGTGTTAAATGAATACGGTTCGATTGAAGGGATTGCCACCCCGATTGATGTGCTTGAAGCCATTGCCGGTGAATTCCCGGATGAAGATGAATTTGAAACGGCTGCAGAAAGTCTGGAAGATGGGACTTTAATCCTGGAAGGTTCCACCGATATCCGTCATGTGTCCTTGCTTTTAGATAGCGACCTGGTTGATGAATCTGAGCAGTACTCCACCTTGTCCGGTTATATCCTGTTCCATTTGGGACGTCTGCCTGAAAGTGGTGCCAAACTCGAAGCAGACAATTATATCTTCGAAGTGGTCACCATGGACGGTCATAAAATTGATAAGGTCCATATCATCCCGCTTAATCAAAATGCGGCTGAAGATTAATTTCATCTTCGCAGATGCGCTTTAAAGATCAAGATTGAATTAAAATAGCCCGCATAGTCGGGCTTTTTATTGTCAGGGTCTGTTGATATTGCATAAATGAAGTGTCGACAGACCCTAATCTAAGTTGGAAAAAATTGATGTCAGAAGCAAAGTGTCCATGTGGTAAAGCGGATTATGCCAGCTGTTGCCAGCCGCTACATGTGGAGCAAGCCAAGGCGCAAAGTGCAGAACAGTTGATGCGTTCACGTTATAGTGCCTTTGCCAAGCATGAAATTGATTACATTGTTAAGACCACTGCAATAGGCCAGCAACAGGCGCTAGATGTGGCTGCGATTGCCGACTGGAGTAAAGCCAATCAGTGGATCAAGCTGGAAGTGGTTCAGGCCCGGGAAAAGCTGGACAAGAACCATGCTCAAGTTGAATTTAGGGCGCATTACCATGATGGCAAACAGGTGCAGCTGCATCATGAAATTTCCCATTTCGTGAAGCATGAAGGTACCTGGTATTTCCTTGATCCGACCATAAATATACACATCACCATGAAACAGCCGTGTATTTGCGGTTCAGGGAAAAAATTTAAGCAATGTTGCGCGCAATTTTTGTAACTTTCATCTGAATTTGCCTTAGAATATCGCGCATCGATAACCCTCAGTGGAAGCAGGGCAATGTTGTTATTGATCATTTATATTATTGCGATTACGGCTGAAGCAATGACAGGAGCGCTGTCAGCGGGCCGGCGCAGTATGGATTGGTTCGGGGTAACGCTGATCGCCTGTGTGACTGCACTGGGTGGAGGTTCGGTCCGCGATGTACTGCTGGGACATTATCCGCTGACCTGGGTCAAGCATCCGGAATATCTGGTCCTGACTTGTTGTGCTGCTTTTGTCACCATCCTGATTGCGAAATGGATGCGCCATTTACGCTCCATCTTCCTGATTCTCGATGCCCTGGGCTTAATCGGTTTTACCATCATTGGCTGCCAGATTGCCTTGGAAATGGGACATGGCTTTGTGGTTTCCGCGGTAGCCGGCGTATTAACCGGAGTTTCCGGCGGCATTCTGCGCGATATTCTGTGTAACGATGTGCCTTTGGTCTTCCGCCGTGAACTGTATGCCAGTATTTCTTTTGTTTCCGTCATCTGTTATTGGGTCTGCCAAGAGATTGGCTTCTCACTGGAAGTCACGGTCATTTCAACCTTAATCTTCGGTTTCTCTTTGCGCTGCATCGCCATCTATTTTGGTCTGGAAATGCCGAAATTTATCTATAAAGATGACGACGACCAGTCCGCATCTTCCAAAGATGCGTCATAGAATATTGCTTTAATAGGATCAATGACCGATGAAATGAGCGGTCATGAGTTCAAAATTAGAGTATAAAAAACCAACACATCATAAATCCTGTTGGGAAAGCAGCATGCATTCTTTCACCAAATCAGAGCTCTTGTTATGGATTTAGTCTCACGTATACAACGCTTACCGATTGGTAAGTTTCACTATACCTTGCTATGGGTGATTGGTCTGGGCTGGATGTTCGATGCCATGGATACCGGATTGATTTCCTTTATTCTGACCAAAATGGCCGAAGACTGGGCCATGACCCCGGATGATAAAAGCTGGGTGGTTTCCATTGGTTTTATCGGTATGGCGATTGGCGCGGTGTGTTCAGGTGGCCTTGCCGATCGTTGGGGACGTAAAACGGTCTTTGCTTCAACTCTGGTCATTTATAGCCTGGCAACCGCCGCCTGTGCTTTTGCGCCGAACCTGACCTGGCTGCTGGTATTCCGTTTTATTGTGGGGTTTGGATTGGGTGGTCAGTTGCCCGTGGCCGTAACGCTGGTGAGCGAATATATTCCCGCCCATGTCCGTGGCCGCTTTATTGTGCTGCTGGAAAGTTTCTGGGGTTTGGGCTGGCTGGCGGCAGCACTGGTTTCGCGTTTTGTCATTCCCGATTTTGGCTGGCATGCTGCTTTCCTGATTGGCGGTATTCCTGCACTGTATGCCATCGTGATCTGGAAAATGGTACCGGAATCCGTTCCCTATTTAATTAACCGTGGGCGACATAAAGAAGCACATGCTTTAGTGAAAAAAATTGAAGCGCAATGTGGCGTGGAAGCNNTTGAAATTTTTGAAGTCAAACCGGTGGCCGAAAAGCATGACATTAGCTTCTCCCAGCTTTGGTCCGGCATTTTTGCCCGCCGTACCCTGATGTTGTGGCTGATCTGGTTTGGGATTGTATTTTCCTACTACGGTATTTTTACCTGGCTGCCAAGTTTGCTGGTCAAAGAAGGCTATACCATCGTGCAGTCTTTTGAATATGTACTGGTGATGATTCTGGCACAGCTGCCGGGTTATATCGCTGCGGCATGGCTGGTAGAAAAACTGGGACGCAAGGCAACCCTGGCCGGATTCATTGCCATGTGTGCGCTATCTGCCTATTTCTTTGGTCAATCGGACAATGTGACCCAGATTGTGCTGTGGGGCTGTTTTATGTCCTTCTTTAACCTGGGGGCTTGGGGCGTTTTATATACTTATACCCCAGAACAGTATCCAGCCAATATCCGTGCCTTCGGTTCAGGCTGGGCTGGAGCGATTGGTCGTATTGGCGGTATTTTCGCACCATTTGCGGTGACCCATATGATGGTGCTCGATCATGGCTTCAGCTATGTCTTTATGATGTTTACTGCCGTTTTAATTGCCGTGGCACTGATCATTCTGGTGCTGGGTGAAGAAACCAAAGGCAAAACCTTAGAGTCGATCGGTTTATAGAATTGTCGATTTTTTAGTTAATTGGTCATTATAAAATGGATATTTTTAGTCCATAAGACACAATTTGTCGCAGAGTGTGGGTTACTGCCCTTGTGTAGTCTGCACCTGCGACATAGCATAACAACGTAGATACAAAAACGAATTATTTAGGATTTCACGCTTTTATGACCAGCCTTGTGCATCATGCGACAGAAAATCGTTCCGTAGCCGAATTTACTGAACAAGCTTACCTTAACTATGCCATGTACGTGATTATGGACCGTGCATTGCCGCATATCAGTGACGGTTTAAAACCGGTACAGCGCCGTATTGTTTATGCGATGAGTGAACTGGGTTTAAAGCATAGCGGCAAGCCAAAAAAATCTGCCCGTACCGTGGGCGATGTACTGGGCAAGTATCATCCGCATGGCGACTCTGCCTGTTATGAAGCTATGGTGTTGATGGCCCAGCCATTCAGTTACCGTTATCCTTTTATTGAAGGACAAGGCAACTGGGGTTCGCCGGATGATCCGAAATCCTTCGCGGCCATGCGTTACACTGAAGCCAAACTGTCGCAATATAGTGAAGTGCTGTTGTCTGAACTGGGACAGGGCACCTGTGACTGGCAGGACAACTTTGACGGTTCAATGAAAGAACCGGTGAACTTGCCTGCGCGTGTACCGAACATCTTGTTGAACGGTACCACCGGAATTGCGGTCGGTATGGCCACCGACATTCCACCGCATAACTTGCGTGAAGTGGTCAAAGGCACCATTGCCCTGATTCGCAATCCAAATCTGTCCGATGAAAAAGTGGCGGAATATATTCCGGCCCCAGACTTGCCGACCAGAGCGGAAATTATTACTGCCCCTGAAGAACTGCTTAAAATACAGACCACAGGACGTGGCAGTTACCGTATGCGTGCGGTCTATAAAGTCGAAAAAAATGAAATCGTGATTACCGACCTGCCGTATCAGGTGTCGGGTTCCAAAGTCATTACCCAGATTGCCGATCAGATGCAGGCGAAAAAATTGCCTTTGGTCAGTGATCTGCGCGATGAATCGGATCATAAGAATCCAACCCGTCTGGTGATTGTGCTGCGTTCCAACCGCATTGATGCCGAAGCAGTGATGAGTCATTTATTTGCGACGACCGATCTGGAATCCAGCTATCGCGTCAATATGAACATGATTGGTGCCGATGGTCGTCCGCAGGTGAAATCGATTCGCCGCATTTTGCTGGAATGGATCGAAATTCGTAAAAATACCGTAACCCGCCGTCTGCAATACCATTTAAATAAAATTGAAAAGCGTCTGCACATTCTCGCTGGTCTGATCATTGCCTATTTAAATATTGATGAAGTCATTCGCATTATTCGGGAAGAAGAGCAGCCCAAACCGGTGTTGATGTCTCATTTCAATATTGATGAAATTCAGGCCGAAGCCATTTTGGAACTCAAGTTACGTCATTTGGCCAGACTCGAAGAAATGGAAATGCGCCGTGAACAGGAAGAACTGGAAGCACGCGCTGCCATTATTCGTGAACAGCTGGCCAATCCTGAATCTTTAAAAAACCTGATTATCACTGAACTGAAAGACGATGCGAAAAAGTTTGGCGATGACCGACGTTCGCCAATCGTGCGCCGTGCAGACGCCCAGGCGATCAATGAACAGGACATGTTGCCGGCCGATCCCGTGACTGTAGTATTGTCTGAAGCAGGCTGGATTCGTTCTGCCAAAGGGCATGAGGTGGATGCTGAAAGTCTGAATTTCCGTGCCGGCGATCAATACTTAAATCATGCGCAAGGTAAATCCAATCAGAAAGTCTATGTTCTGGATGAAACCGGTCGTAGCTATGCCCTGGCGATTAACAGTCTGCCATCGGCACGCGGTTTGGGTGAACCTTTAAGTTCCAAACTTTCCCCGGCCAGCGGGGTGGGGTTCATTCAGGTGTTTATTGCCGAGGATGATGCGGAGGTTTTGGCCCTGAGTTCTAAAGGTTATGGTTTTAAAACCCAGGCGAAACAGCTAGATACCAATGCCAAGGCAGGGAAGTCCTTCCTGACCGTACCGGAAGATGCCAAAGCGCTGCCACTGCAAGCGGTGGAACATGCCACCCATGTGGCTTTGCTCAGTTCGGCTGGTCGTATGCTGGTGGTCGATCTGTCAGAATTACCAAGCCTGAATAAAGGTAAAGGTAATAAATTGATACAACTCGAAGCAAAAGATCAGATTGTAGCCATGACAATGCTTAATTTAGATGAAATAATTCAAGTGGTTGCCGGACAGCAACAATTAAAATTAAAAGGTGATGATCTTCAGAAATATATCGGTAAGAGAGGGGGTAAAGGTCAGCTCTTACCACGAGGATATCAAAAAGCAAATAAACTGTTCATTCAAAGATAAAACTAGCATCCATGATATGAAATACGCTATATATGGTGTAATTCGTGAAAATGGATGCTTTGTTGAACACCATAAAAGGAAAAACTAGGTTCAACAAAGAAAAAAACAGTTTAAAAACTAAGGATTAAGATTGGAGTAATAGGTATTATGGAAAAGATTTGGTTCGCTGAATACCAAAAGACAGGGATTCCGGAAACTGTAGAATTACCGGCTGAAAATACCTCATTAGTAGATGTATTTGAGCGCAACTTCCAAAAATTTGGCTCACGTGATGCCTTTATTTTTATGGATAAAGTGCTCACTTTTAATGAGTTGGAAGAAGCAAGCCGTAAATTTGCAACGTATTTACAAAGTTTGGGTTTGGCAAAAGGTACACGTGTGGCTGTAATGATGCCAAACGTTCTTCAATACCCTGTCGTGGCATTGGGGATTTTCCGCGCAGGTCTAGTCCTAGTAAATGTAAACCCGCTTTATACTTCTCGTGAACTTGAGCATCAATTAAATGACTCTGGTTCAGAAGTACTTGTTATTGTTGAAAACTTTGCAACAGTTTATCAGGCTATTATTGGTAAGACCCCAGTGAAGCACGTTGTCGTTGCTTCTGTGGGTGATATGTTGGGTGCCCTAAAAGGCACGTTGGTGAACTTTGTTTTACGTTCAGTACGTAAACAAATTCCGGCCTGGAATATTCCAGGACATATCCGCTTTAACGCGGCAATGTCTAAAGTGAATCCAAGCAACTATAAACGTCCTAATCTTACACTGAGTGATACAGCCGTACTTCAATATACCGGCGGCACCACGGGTGTTTCTAAAGGTGCCGAACTGACTCACCGTAACCTGGTCGCGAACATGTTGCAATGTGACGGTATTTTCCAAAGTAAATTTGGTGCTCAAGATGGTCAATCGGATGACCGCATTTTCTGTGCTTTGCCGCTTTATCACATCTTTGCATTCATGGTCTGTGCGTTGTATGGCATGTATAAAGGTCAGGCGAACGT
>DKLL01000117.1 GCA_002455755.1 Acinetobacter sp. UBA6641 | reverse complement strand
CTTTGAACCGGTGACTTTATTTGCTGCTATTTCTGCTCTGACCCAAAATATCGGTTATTGCTGCGGCCTCGACTAGCTATGAAGAACCTTAGCTTTTGGTACGTAAATATGCCTTTTTAGCTGCTATTTCTAAAGGGCGTGCAGCATGGAATGTCGTGACCACCATTTCTACCGATACAGCGCGTAACTTTGGCTTTACTGCCCACCCGGATGCCAAAGTTCGTTATGAACGCGCGGATGAATTTATTGAAGTGACGCAAAAACTTTGGGATTCCTGGGAAGATGNNTTTTTCTGCTGATTATTAAACACGTAAAAATTATATATATTTTATATTACTGTTTTAATTAATTTTTTTAATTGGCATACATATTGAAACATGCACCGTTGAGAAAAATGCCAAACATAGGATAGAACAATGTCTAAACGTCAAATTAAACTCGGTGCCTTTATTCCAACCACTTCGCAACATGCCGCCGGATGGCGTCATCCTGAATCACGCCCGCAAGATCATTTAAGTATTGATTACGCCATAGAACTGGCGCAAACCGCAGAAAAAGGCTTATTTGACGCCTACTTCCTGGCTGATGGTTTATCGGTTCGTTGGGGCTCTGCTGCTGAGGGAAATTTAGGTCTGGGTGATAAAGGCGTAGGCTTTGAACCGGTCACTTTATTTGCAGCCATTGCTGCCGTGACCAGAAATATCGGCTTTATTGCCACTGCATCGACCACCTATGAAGATCCCTACATTTTGGCGCGTAAGTTTGCCTCACTGGATCATATTTCTAAAGGTCGCGCTGCCTGGAACGTCGTCACGACTGCGTCTTCAGATACTGCCAGCAATTTTGGCTTAACCCAGCATCCTGATCCGAAAACACGTTATGAACGTGCAGATGAATTCATTGCAGTAACGCAAAAGCTTTGGGATTCCTGGGAAGATGATGCTTTCATTTACAATAAAGAAAGGGGTCAATTTTTCCATGCCGATAAAATTCACGAGCCTCAACATAGTGGCAAATATTTCAGTGTACAGGGCGCACTCAATGTCTCTCGCCCGGTCCAGGGTTATCCGGTGATTGTACAGGCAGGTCAGTCTGAAGATGGTCGTGAACTTGCAGGCAAATATGCCGAAGTGATCTTTACCGCGCAGCAAAGCCTGGAAGATGCGCAAGAATTCTATCGGGATGTGAAAAGCCGCCTGTTGAAATATGGCCGTCAACCTGACGATTTGAAAATCATGCCGGGTGTTTCTATTTTTGTGGCCAAAACTGAGGAAGAAGCACAACAGAAATACCAGCTGCTGAATAGCCTGATTCATCCTGAAGTCGGTCTGAGCTTGTTGTCCGGTCTTGCAGGTGGAATCAATTTAAAGAAGTTTGATCTGGACGCGCCTTTCCCGAAACTGGAAGATGCCGACATTAACTTCTCCAGCCGTCAGCAGATGATGATTGATATTGCGCGTAAGCACAATTTCAGCATTCGCCAGCTGTATGAATATATCGCTTCTGCGCGTGGGCACTGGACGCTGGTGGGTACACCGCAACAGGTGGTCGATCAGCTGCAAAACTGGTTTGAAAATGAAGCGGCAGATGGTTTTAATGTGTTGCCGCCTTCAACCCCGGCAGGCCTGAATGACTTTGTTGAGTTTATTGTGCCTGAACTGCAACGCCGTGGCCTGTTCCGTACTGCATATGAAGGCAAAACTTTACGTGAAAACCTGGGTTTGAAACGTCCAGAAAACCAGTATGTTTTAGAACAACAAAAAATCAAAGCATCCTAATTTAAAACCAGTTGAATATTTTCCTTGATGAGTAATACCAGTGTCAGTTCAGGAGTTTAGAAATAAACTTCTTAATTACGATCAGTGAACAACGGTTTTTTTCATTTTAAATTAAATGCTTGCAGGCTATATGCTGCTTTTGTTTCGGCAAAATGAGAAGCAGAGCTTCGCCAGGAAACCATCTTGCGGAGCAATGCTCCTCACCCCAAAACCCGTTCACTAGCGTTCATTTTTTTAATTTATCGCAGCAACAATTATTTTCTAATCTTGCGGTGCAATGCATCTCATGCCTCAGACAGTTGTGGATGACTTTTCCACGTATCCCATATCATCATGAATTAAAATAATATAGATCAGTCAATTTCTTATCTACCCACCATTATCATTGCTGAGCGATTTTTTATATCGAATCATCTTGGAAGAGACATAAAAAAACCTGCTTTATGCAGGCTTTTAGATAAAACGGACTTACCAGGCAAATTGATAATCAGAAAACTTCGCTGCAGGTTTATTACGGTGTAACTGGTCTTTTAACGGATCGCTAAAATCCGTCAAAATGTCATTTTTAATATTGTGCAAACGGACATCTTCACGTTTACGCGGATGCGCAACCGGTACATCGACAATACGTTTAATCCGCCCCGGATGCGGCTGCATCACCACCACGCGATCACCTAAAAATACCGCTTCTTCAACGTCATGGGTCACAATCACCATGGTGATTTTTTCTGCCTGCCAAATCCGCTGTAATTCATCTTGCAGGTTCTGACGGGTCAAGGCATCCAGTGCGCCAAAGGGTTCATCCAGAAATAAAATTTCCGGACGATTGACCAGACTGCGTGCAATGGCTACACGCTGGTTCATGCCGCCTGAAAGCTGCGATGGATAGGCATTGGCAAAACTGGTCAGATTGACCAACTGCAAATGTTCATCAATCAGCTGGTTTTCTTCAGCGCGGGTCAGCTTACTTTGATGCAGGGCAATACGTACATTTTCACGCACGCTTAACCACGGAAAAAGACGGTGGTCCTGAAACACGATGCCGCGGTTTAAACTGGTGCCAAAAATCTTTTTGCCATCCACCTGAATCTGTCCCTGATAGCTGTTTTCCAGTCCCACCAGTAAACGTAACAGTGTGGATTTACCGCAGCCACTGCTGCCGACAATACTAATGAACTCACCTGGCTGAATGTCTAGATTAACATCATCCAGTACGGTAAGTTCGTCATAGTTTTGCGTTGGATAGGTTTTCCTGAGCTGCTGAATAGATATATGGCCCGTAGCTTGCTGTGTCATCTCTCAATTCTCCTGTAAAGCTTGAGGCAATGGCGAATTAAAGCTTCGCCAGGGAGACTTCAGTCGATTTGATCAACACCACCACTTCAGAACCGACTTTAAGATCCAGGTCTTTGACTGAGCGGGTACTGATAATTGAAGTGAACAGGCCGGCTTTGGTTTCCACATTTATTTCTGAAACAACGTCACCTTCTAATACTTCTTGAATAACGCCTTTAAACTGATTGCGTACATTAACAGCTGTGATTGTCATTATAATTACTCTGTGTTTATGATTCAGTTAATATAAAATATTTTTAGCCGACCATTTATCTCAATTTAATATTTAGTTATGCACGCTTTATTTATCTATTAAACAGATATATTTATCAAAAAGCATTTATTCAGCAAACAGATAATTAAATATCGTTTTATTATTTATTTTTCGATATTAAATATTTCATGATGAGTTGAATTTTTATAATGAAGCAAATCCTATGTCTATATTAACGCATCCTAGCGTCAGCCAGACGGTTCGCCACCAACGTGCCACAGCAACCGTCTTTGAAGATCCCCTATCAAAGGCGCTACTTGAGCGCATTGAGCAAATTGCGCCCAGTGATGCCAATGCCCTGGTTATTGGCGAAACCGGCACCGGCAAGGAATTGGTGGCTAGGCAAATTCACGCCTTGAGTCACCGTGCCAAAGGTCCTTTTATTGCGGTCAATTGCGGTGCTTAAACCGAATCTTTGGCAGAAAGCGAGTTATTTGGCCACGAAAAAGGTGCGTTTACCGGTGCAATCAACCAACGCATTGGCTGGTTTGAGGCCGCGCATAATGGCACCTTGTTTTTAGATGAAATTGGTGATTTATCGCTGCCGATGCAGGTGAAATTATTACGCATTTTACAGGAGCGCGAGATTGTTCGGGTCGGCTCGCTCAAGCCGATTCGGATTAATGTACGGATAATTGCCGCCACCAATGTCGACCTTGAAAAAGCCGTGCTGGAAGGCAAATTCCGTGAGGATTTATTTTACCGCTTATATGTGGCTTTACTACGAATTCCAAGGCTTGCAGAGCGTCATGATGATATTTTACCGCTGGCAAAATTCTTTGTGGAACGCTATCAGACCAATCCACATGCCACCCCTTTACGCATCTCGCCTTTGGCGCTTAAAAAGTTACATCAGCACCGCTGGCCCGGAAATATCCGTGAACTGGAAAATACCATTCACCATGCGGTTTTAGTCAGTCAAAATGGGGTGATTGAAGCGGAAGATATTCGCTTTTCCAATCTTTTACATAGTCGCAGTAAAGGACAAACTCCAGCTACACAGCAAAACGGTTTAGATATATCTGCCTTACCGGAAATCTTGGCCAATGCCGATGCTGAAAAATTATTACAATCGACCTTTCACCATTTGTTTCAGGCCTCACAGCAATTGCCGCAGCTCAATATCAATGAACTGATTGAAGAACAGTTTATTCGCAGTGCCTACACTTACTGCGAATACAATCAGGTGCATACCGCAAGGTTACTCGGTGTGACACGCAATGTCATTCGTACCCGTTTAATGAAATATGAATTATTATAATTTCATCTGTTTTTCGAATAAAAATTTAAAATGCTATATTTAAAAAATGGATTAATTAATTTATCATTTTCATTTTAATATCCCATCAATAATATTATTTTAAATACCAATATAGAATAATAAAAATTATTATTTTAAATCACACAAAAAAAGCAGTATTAAAACACTGCTTTTTTATATCTTTATATTATTCCGATGGATTACGTTTCCAGGCCGTAAAATATTTTTCCAGCCCGATCAGAATATAGTTAAAGGATAAGCCCACCAAGGTAATCACTAAAATTCCGACAAACATTTGTGGAATTTCAAAACTGAATTGTGAATAGATAATCAGATAACCCAGACCTGCTTTGGCACCAAACATTTCCACTGCCACTAAAGCCAGGATTGAGATTGCACCGGCTAAACGGATGCCGACAAAAATCGTCGGTACAGAGGCAGGCAGAATGACTTTGCGGAACAGTTGATGCGGTTTTAAGCCCATGGTGCGTGCGGATTTAATCAGCAAGGGATCAACGGTTTGTACGCCGGTAATGGTATTTAACAGAATCGGCCAGGTGCAGGCATAAACCAGTAAACTGATTTTAGAGGCTTCACCAATGCCTAAAAATAAAATGAATAACGGCATTAAGGCCAGTGCCGTGGTATTACGAAACAGTTCCAGTAATGGATTAAGGGTTTCTGCAACCAGCTTGTACCAGCCAATCACCAAACCGAGTGGAATGGCAATGGCTAAGGCCAGAGCAAAACCAATGATTGAACGCTGAATACTGGCCAGGAAATGCGTACCCAATTGCCCGCTTTGATACAGCTGCCATGCGGTATCCAGTACCACAGACAATGGCGGTAAAAATGCAGCACTGACCATGCCTGAACGCGGCAAGCCTTCCCACAGTGCCAGAAACAATAAAATAGCAATACTGCGTTTAAACACGGTATTTAACCAGGTAAATTGCAAGCGCGGTTTAATGTTGGTATAGCCTTCACTATAGGCCAAGGTTTGTTTTGTTGTACTCATTTTTTATTCCTCAATTCTGTTAGGCATGTGCAAGCTGTTTGTCTTTTTCGAGGGCCTGCGCCTTCATCACTTCTTCACTCAAGAGCGACCAGATTTGATGACGAATTTTGCCGTATTCAGCGGTTGAACGGATATCTTCACCTTTGGCTTTCAGGCTGGCTGGAATGTCGATAACTTCTTTAATGCGTCCCGGACGAGACGTCATAATCGCCACGCGCTGGCTCAGGAAAATGGCTTCATCAATACTGTGGGTAATGAAAACGATGGTCTTTTTGGAAGACTGCCAAATTTTGATCAGCTCTTCCTGCAAGGTTTCACGGGTTTGTGCATCCAGTGCAGCGAAAGGTTCATCCATCAATAGAATTTCAGGCTCATAAGCCAGACTGCGTGCAATCGCCACACGCTGCTTCATTCCACCGGAAAGTTCATTCGGATAATGTTTTTCAAAACCGGACAGCCCGACCAGTTGCAGATAATACGACGCTTTTTCACGGCGGGTTTTCTTGTCGACACCTTTGGCTTCCAGACCAAATTCGATATTTTCCAAAGCGGTAAGCCAAGGATATAAGGCATACTGCTGGAATACGATGCCGCGATCCAGACCCGGCTGGGTAATCTGTTTACCACTGAGCAGAATCTGCCCCGAAGAGGGTTTGGTCAGTCCGGCAATCAGGTCAAGCAAGGTCGACTTCCCGCAGCCACTTGGCCCCACGATGGAAACAAATTCACCCTGTTGGATATCCAGCGTGACATTTTCTACTGCCACAAATTCCGGTTTGTAATTCTTGCTGTTGGGATGGTTCTGTGCAGGAAAAACCTTCCGCACATGATCTAAATTTAAAGCACTGGTCATGGTTTTATTCCTTATATTGTTCATTTTTTATAGTTGCGTATGGGTTAAATTGATTGCTGTACAGCGTGCTGACATTTAACTGATTGGCTTTGAGTTTCTGTTCACTTACCAGCGCATTGACCCACGGCTCAAAGTCTGCATTTTTTTGTACGCCGCCCACTGCATGTACCCCTGTTCCGGTATAAAACGGAATCAGGACTTTGTTTTCATTGCGCTGACGTTTATCAATAATGCTTTCCATACGCGCCACGATTTGTTCTTTAGGTGTGTGATGTAACCATTCCTGGGCACGTGCCACACCATTGACAAAGGTTTTAGCAATTTCTGGATGCTGTTGAATAAAGTCACGACGCATTGAATAACTGCCGGCAGTAAATGCTCCATACATTTCAATGTCTTTGAAGATTGGACGTACACCGCCGGTTTTCAGGGCGCGTTTTTCCAAAATGCCAGAGAACACGGCAATATCAATTTGCCCATTACGCAAGGCCTGTTCGGTACTCACTGGCGGCAACACAATCAGTTCCACTTCACGGATTTCTTCCGGGCTTAGTCCATGACGTGCCAGATAATCTTTCACCACAAATTCGTAGTGTGCGCCAAAGGCATTCACTGCAACTTTTTTGCCAATAAAATCGCGTGCTGTACGGATCGGGCTGTTTTCAAGTACATAGAAACCCACATTCATTTCCGCATCACTGCCATAAGATGCCACCACAGGAACCACATTAAGCCCGGCTGCAATCACTTTCACCACCGCCCCATTAAAGGCAGAAGCGAAATCGACATCGCCAGCAACCAGGGTGAGCAAGTCTTGTGGACCGCCCTGTACCGTACCGACATAGTCCAGTTTAATATTGCCGAAATAACCCAGATCCTGCGCCAGTTCCGGCAATGACACTAAGCCCGGATAACTTTGATAACGTAAAGTGGGGTTGGCTTTCGCGCTTTGCTGTTCCAGCTGTTGGGTACTACAACCCGCAATAATGCTGGCGCTAATGATCACAGCCACTAAGGATTTTTGCCAAAATTCAGGACGTATTTTCATTGTTATTTGCTCCTATGCACGCTGCTGCCAGCGCAGTACTTTGCTTTCAATGCGGGTCAGCACTGCATTTAAAATCACACCGATGATTCCGATGCTGAACATGCCTAGAATGATTAAAGACACGTTGAACTGTTCACGACCACGAATGACCAGGTTACCCAGGCCGACACCGTAATTGGCCAATAGAAATTCTGAACCTACGGTTGCCAGCCAGGCGAAAATCAGACCAAGTTGCAGACCGACAAAAATCTGCGGACTGGCAGCCGGTAAAATCAGCTTGCGGTAGGTATACAGTTGTGGAAATTGATAGACTTTTGCCACTTCGCTGTATTTCGCGCTGATACTGCTCACGCCTTCCAGGCTATGCAGCGCCACGGGATAAAATACGGAAAGGCTGATAAACAGAATTTTTGCGCCGTTGCCATAGCCTAAAAAGGTTGAAATTAATGGCAACCAGGCAAACAGTGAGACCTGACGTAACACGTTAAAGCTGGGTGCAAAGATCCAGCTGATCCAGCGTGTAGTGCCTAAGGCCACACCAAAGGCCACGCCCAGGCCTGCACCAATGACATAACCGGCAAAGTTACGGCTTAAGCTTGCCGCAAAGCCTTGCCAGAATTCAGGCTGGCTAAAACTATGGCTGGCACTGCTCCATACGGTCAATGGCGAGGGAATCAGTTTGGCATCAATCCACTGTAAAGCTGAAGCGGTCGCCCAAAGTGCAATAAATAAAACCGGCAATAACAAGGCTTGTAATACTTTGACGATTTTGCCTGCATCTTTTCCCGAGCTTCGATTGTTTCCTACTGTCTGTTCAGCCATGATTTCAGCCTCCTACCCGGGTTGCATAGAACCGGGCAAGGCGTTCAAAGGCAGCCAATCCGCTGTCCAGAATAAAGCCCGTGATGCCAATGAAAATGATGCCCATGAAGATAATGTCCATCTGCATGAGCTGACGTCCCCAGACCATCAGGAAGCCAATCCCTTCACTGCTTGCCAGAAGTTCGACAAACACCAGAGCCAGCCAGGCCTGCATCACGCCTTGGCGCAAACCGCTAATCATGGCCGGCAGGCTTGCCGGTAAAATCACCTGGAAAAAAGTCTGGAGCTTGGAAAATTGATAAACTTGCGCCACTTCGATGAAACGGTTCGGCACCTGCTGAATACCTTTAAAGGTTGTGATCAGCACCGGAGATACCACAGCCAAAGAAATGGCCACAATTTTTAAAGCTTCATCAATACCTAAAAAAATCATCAGCAGTGGAATCCAGCCAATGATGGGAAACTGGGTCAAGAGTTGAATTGTTGGCAAGACAAAGCGCTGGGCACGTTGCGACAGTGCAAGCCAGACTCCCCAACCGAGCCCGAGGCTTACACCTAAAGTCACGCTCCAGAAAATGCGTTTTGCACTGACCAGAAAATGAAATTGCAGATCACCTGACTGCCAGAGTTCAACCGTTGTGTTCCAGACCAGTTGCGGTGCCGGTAAAATCTGTTCCGGCAACCATTGGCGTAGGGTAGCCACATACCAAAGCCCCAGCAGAAGCACCGGTACAAGCAGACCACAAGCCAGTTGCAAGGTTACTTTCAGATACTTCTTAAAAAACTCAAATGCACTACGGTAACTTTGCCACTGTACCGAATGTGTGCTTACATTCGTAAGGCTCATGATTGTTGTCCTTCTGCTATATGTTTTGAACCATCAGGTTTTAAAAATGAAATAAATGCCTGATCTCGCGAGATCAATAAAATCAGTGCTAGAAATGCCAGGCCAATCGGTAAAAACAGGTTTTGCAGACCGATGCTGGCACCCAATGCCGCTCCCAGAAATCCGCCAAACAAGCCGCCGGTTGGTCCAACCAAGGCTAGAATTGGAGAGATTTTTGCCATTGCGGTCTGTTCGCCCACTTTGGCAAAGGACATGAAATTGGCGATATGCAGCATGCCCAGACCGAGTCCCAACATCAGCGATGCAGGCCACATCCACAACGTGACCGGTGTAATTGCCAAAATCAGTAAGGCACTGCTGATCAGGCCCAATCCGGTCAGGTAAAATTTCTGGTATCCTAGCGCTTCCGCCAAGCCACCCAGGGTAAAAAGTGAACCGACAAAAACGATGCCTTGCGTGGTCAGCAACATCACCGCCATAGATTCCGCTAAAGAGAAACTCTGGATCGCAATCACCACAATAAAAAAGCCAAAATAGTTATTCGCGACGCTGCTTAAAAATTCCAAGGCGCAAATTACCCGTAATGGCGCATGGGTTTTCAGCAAGGCCAGTGGTGCAACCACCTCTCGCCATTGAAAACTCGGCGTACTTTCGGTGTGTTGATGAACTTTTTGAAAGCAGAACGGTGCAAAAAATAACGTCCCCAGAAACAGCAAGGCCACGCAGTAAAAACTGCCGCTATAACCGAAATGCTCGATCAGCAGCACACTTAAAGCCGGTGCAATCAGGAAGAATCCCATCATGTGTGAACCACGAAACCAGCCGGCTTTGGCAGGGCCTAAGCGTTTCAGATTGCTCAAAAATACGGTATTGATCGAGACAAAACGCATTGGCAAAAAGCAGCTCACCAGTGCGGTTAAAATCATCAAATACCAGGCATTGGCGTGTAAGGGCGTCAGAAAATACAGTACGGCGCCCAGCACACTGCCGATGCTAAATACCTTCAATGAACCTAAGCGCTGTACCAGAACACCAATCGGCAAAGCCATGAATAAAATGCCAATGTTCTGTGCTGCCGAGATCAGGCCGAGTTGCAGTTCGGAGGCTTCCAGGTGCACTGCATAAAGTGAAATCAGTACCCGTGCCACCCCTACGCCCAAACCGGCAATAATCGTCAGCAGCACAAAGCTACTCATGAATTTTGCCGTCAACGGAGTGGTCACAACATTGGTTTCAATGGGATTCATAACCGCGTTCCTGAATTATTTCGGCTGGCCATTGGCATTAAATGCACGCCAATAATTCTGTAAATTCAATTCTTTTAATGCATGGTTTAGGTACTTCGGCTCATACCAGGTTTTGGTATCCACATCGCGGCGAATGAGCTTTGCGTCTTTAGCAATTTGTAATGCGCTATCGATTTGTGAACGGTGGAATTCATCCAGCAATGGACTATTCCGGTCTTTGAGGTTCCAGCCATCCCAGGTTTTTTGGTAGTCGACCAATGGAATACCGCTTTGCGCCCACAATTTGTATTGCGTCACACGGTTGGCTTCTTCTGAACTCCACTGTGCTTGCTTGATCAGGGTGGTCACTACCCGTTGGGTGATTTCTGGATATTGTTTTTCAAAGCTCTCCGTCACCCAATNNATTTCAAGTAAGGTTTTTGCGACTCCACGTGAAACCAGACTAAAGGGAGAGGTAATCGCAGCATCAATATCTCCTGTGGCAAGTGCTGTACGTGCAGAGAAACCATCTTGTGAAATGACACGTAAGTCACGTTCAGTAAAACCGTATTTTGCCAATAAGCGGTTAAATACAATTTGCTGATTAGTGCCTTTAAAGATCGAGAATTTTTTGCCTTTTAAATCAGCAAAACTTTTTGCCCTGGAATCGGCAGGTACAGCCACATAGACTGGCCCAAACCGCCCCGTAGAAAACAGGACTCTGGTTTTCAGTCCTGTTGCACGACCAACCAGTGAAGGTAAATCGCCCTGAAAAGCAAAATCCAGCTTTCCATTAGCCAAAGCTTCGTTGGTTGCCGGACCGGCACCCGGGAAAAACAGCCATTTAATTTTAATACCATCTTTTTGAAATTCCTGTTCCAGCACACCCCGCGCCTGCGCAGTGGCAATAGAGAACCCACCTAATTTGGGTTTACCGCCTTCACCTGCACCCGATAGCGAAATACGGATTTCTTTGGGATTGGCTGCATGAATTTGTAGGCTTAAACCGAATGCGGAGAGCACTACAAATGTTGCTGCAATTTTTTTAGAAAAAAGTTTCATTGAATCTGTTCCTCAACAATCAAAATTAAAACGTGTACTGGAATTGCGCCTGCAATTCATTGGTGTCTTTTTGGGTGGCTGTTTCTATGTCATAGATGTAATGATTCAGCTGTAACTGGAATTTGGTGGTTTGAGCAAAGAACAGGTTCAGGCCCAAAGAGTGAATGTCATATTCACCAATACGACCACTTGCGCTATCGAGATAATCTTTCTGATTTTTATTCGGGTTATAGCGGTCAAAACGGTAATAGCCCTGGATTGACTTCGGCCAGAAGTCATCAAACTTGGCATTGGATTTAATGCTGTTATAAAACTGATCGCCCAAGGTATAGAACGCAGTAACCGTATGCCCTTCGGCCTTGGCATTCTGAATAGATGCAGGCGCAGTAGCGGTAGCAGCAATGGCATAGTCGGTCTTGCCTTGCAGATATTCATAGGTCACGCCTAACGGGGCATGGTTGTAATAGATATCGAAGCCGAGGCGATCTTTCTGGGCTTTATTGTCAGTAATACCTGAGCCGGATAATTTTGCTTCGCCTTTGATATAAGACGCACCGACCTTGAATTCACGTAACCAGCTGGCATAGTCCACCGGCAAAGTGAATGCCACACGACCGATATAGTCTTTGCCGTTATTGTCATCGGTCTTGTTGCTGCCATTGCCGTTAGTCACACCAATTGCATATTCAAACAACGGCGCACGGTAGTTCGCGCCATAGTCGACAAATGGCTTGGCATCGCCACGGACAATCAAGCCGTTTTGACGGGTAAATAACCCTAAATAGGTCGCTGCAGATGCAGTGCTAATGGTGGGACGTAAATCTTCTGGAGATTGCACGTCCAGACCAAATGGCAAGAGTTGTTGACCCAGAGTCAGATTTAGACGTGGAATTTCAGCGCCACCATTGGTTGAAAAGACGTGATAGCGCAGGTAGGCATCCAGCAGGTTAAAGTTACTGTTATTGGTACCGTCATTGCGTTTTGCATAACCAAAAGAGGCCTGGTAATCGAGGTTTTTGCCTTCGTTATAATCTTTAAATAAATTACCGCGCACCCCCAGCAATGCCGTACCCACATCAAAGCCCGATTTAGGCGTATTCGGTGCAGTGTTATTGTCCTGCACATTGGCACGCAGTTGCACCGTACCGAATAAAGTCGTATCACGGCTCGACTTTACGGTTTGGCGTTCATACTGACGCGACTGGTCATATTTATAGTTTTCGACATCTGAACGTAAACCTTCAATATCGTCCGATGTTGCCGGTGTTGGACCTGCAGCCAATTCAGATGCATCGCTAGCCTCACTGCTATCCCTGGCTACGCTGTTATTCACAGGTGCAACGACAGCAGCTTTGGCCTGAGGTTGTGCTTCGACGGCATTTAAACGCTGTTGCAGACTTTCAATTTGTTGCTGCAAGCTGCTCAGTTGCTTTTGTACGTCAGCGTCACTGGCAAAACTCAGTGAACTGGTTGCAGATAAAATTAATGTGACTGCAAGGTTTAACGGTGTTTTTTTCATACGGTTATTTCACTTCTTTTTGTGCCCCAAAGCGCAAAGCTGCCCCAACCCCAAGCCAGCGACTTGGAGTAAATGTAGTGCGTGGGTAATACGGGTTATGCGGCCGGTTTGTTCTTCAGTCTTTTTCTTTATTTACTGAAACAAACTTCAGATCATTCACATGATCAATAATCCAGATCCTGCAACAGCCATTATTTTTAAATCGGTTTCTGTTAGTGACAGCATGTATAAGCACACATGGACATACACATCACGAAATGAGCTGAAGTCATATCGACTAGCTTCACGCACTGCGATTTTGCTTTTGAATTGTGTAAATTGCGCATAGGTGTTGGCCTACTTTTCATAGTTTCGTTGCCATTATGTGGCAACAACCATGCCAACAATTTAGGTTATTGTTTTATTTAAATTTATTAATTTTATTCTTACTTATTATGTTGGTTTTAACGCGATATCAGTGTTGATCTTTCAACACTTGCTTATTTAAATTCAGCTGGTTTTTTTATTTTTATTTCTTATTTTTGGATATAGCTCTGCTTTTTTAAATGTCTGTTCCCTTTGCAATTCAGGCACTGAAACTTAAGTAAAAATCATTTTTTAGACCTCACAATATTCCAATTTTTAAGCATCAAAAAAACCCGCAATTTGCGGGCTTTTTAAAGGGATAATTTTCAGCAAATTATTTGCCTTTATTGCTTAATTTGGTCGCGAATGCGGTGACACGCTGATAACCGGTTGGCAAAATGCGCTGGATTAAATCCAGAGTTTTGGCATCGTTGCCAATCAATAGACGACGTTTGTCTTTTTGTACCGCTTCAATGATTTGACGGGCAGCTTCTTCAGGTGGGCAACGTAATAATTTATTAAAAGATTTAGCCGATTTTTCCGGATGCATGCCTAGAGTTCGAATGCTGTCATTCATTTTTGCCGCATTGGCAATATTAGTCCGAATACCGCCCGGGTGTACACAGAGTGCACTCACACCACAGTTTTCCATGTCCAGTTCCTGACGCAGGGATTCAGTAAAACCACGTACCGCAAATTTGGTCGCGTTATAAGCAGACTGGGTCGGCTGTTCGGTTAAACCAAACAGGCTGGAAATATTGATAATATGCCCTTCACCCGATTGCTTGATTAAAGGCAAAAACTCTTTGGTGCCATAGACCACGCCCCAAAAGTTAATATTCACAATCCATTCCAGTTCCTCATAAGAAGCACCTTCTACGGTTGAACCCAATGCCACACCGGCATTGTTAAAAATCATGTTAACTGAGCCATGATCCTTCACGGTTTCAGCAGCCCAGTCGCGTACCTCTTCAAGTTTGGCCACATTGACTTTTTTGGTGGTTACACGAACGTGACTGTCTTTGACTAGCTCAACTGTGTTTGCCAAACCTTGTTCATTCACATCACTTAAAGATAAATGACAGCCCTGTTTCGCTAGAAGTACTGCCAATTGCTGCCCAATCCCTGAACCCGCGCCGGTAATTGCTGCGACTTTATTTTTAAAATTTTTCATGACCCATCCTTATTCAGTTTTCTGCCTCATGCGCCTAAACATCTCGATTGTTTTTCTGCTGCGTTGAGGTGCAGTTCATTCATCCAATATAATTTTGACAATAAGCATTGTCAATATAATATATGATCAATGCTAAAATCAAAGACCATTCATCTATTTACAGCATAGGTCTACAGACAAATTCTTGCTAACATAGCTCAAAATCTCGATTTCATTTGGCACATCACTTTTATGACTGAACCACAGCAAAATCTTGAACAACAACAGAATAAGCCGTTAAAAAGCAAAGAACGTCAGTTTAAAGGTCTGTCTTTAACTGAACGTAAACAGGCACGTCGCGAAAAGCTGATTGAAGCCGGGATTGAAGCGTATGGCTCGCAGGGTTTTTTTGCAGTGACAGTGAAAGACATTTGTAATGAAGCCAAACTTACCGAACGCTATTTCTATGAATCTTTTAAGAAAAGTGATGAACTGTTTCAAACCATTTTCTTAAAATTGATTGATCAATTGCAGCATAACGTCATGCAGGCCATCATGCAGGCCTCGACTGATCCGCGAAAAATGATCGAAGCCGGTTTAACTGCCCTGCTTACCACTTTAAAAGATAATCCGGGTATGGCCCGCATTATTTATATCGATGCCATGCTGGTTCAGGAGCTGCATAATCAGGCTACCATTCATGAAACCATGTTGCGTTTTGACCGCATGATTCATGCCTTTGTCATGTTAATGATGCCGCATATTGACCGTTCTGAACGGGAAATTTCACTCGTCGCAACCGGACTGAATGGCTATGTTACGCAAATTGCCATTCGCTGGGTGGTCAGTGGCTTTAAGCAATCGATGCAAGAGGTTTTGTCATCTTGCAGTATTGTTTTTCTTTCTCTGCTGGATACTTTTTCAGAAAAAGAAAAAATATCGAAAAAAGAAAGCTCATCCTGACTTAGTGCTTAAAACCTATACAATGCATTGAATTAATTAAATTTATATCGCTGATTTTTCTTGAATTGTTTATTTTCAAGTATAAAAATTGTCACAATTTTTTGCGAAAATCGCCAAAGCCACCTCTTTTGCAATGATACTGTCATAATTAATCTTTGTAATAAGCCTGTCATAAATAAAAAACGGTTCACCGTTAACATCAAATAGGATATTGCGTTGTGAAAGATGACTATATATTAATCGTCGATGACGAACTTCCCATTCGAGAGATGATCCATACATCTTTAGACATGGCAGGCTTTCAATGCTTACAGGCCGAAGATGCAAAACAGGCTCACCAGATGATTGTGGATCAACGTCCTGCGCTTATTTTATTGGATTGGATGTTACCGGGTGGGGTCAGCGGGGTTGATCTGTGCCGCCGCTTGAAACGCGATGAAACCCTGTCTGAAATTCCAGTCATTATGTTGACGGCTCGCGGTGAGGAAGACCACAAAGTTCAAGGCCTGGATGCCGGTGCTGATGACTACATGACCAAGCCTTTTTCGACCCGGGAACTGGTTTCACGCATTAAGGCCGTATTACGCCGTGCCAATGCCCTGAGTGGTGAAAAAACTATTGATGCCAATGGTCTGATACTGGATCCGGTCAGCCAACGGGTCAGTCATGGTCAAAATATTTTAGAAATGGGACCAACTGAATACCGTTTGCTGGCATTCTTCATGACCCATCCGGAACGGGCCTACACCCGCGCTCAATTGCTGGATCAGGTTTGGGGTGGTAACGTATACATTGAAGACCGTACCATTGACGTACATATTCGCCGTTTGCGTAAAGTGTTAGAGCCTTTTGGCGCAGACCGTTATGTACAAACCGTTCGTGGCACGGGTTATCGTTTTTCTACCCGCGCAGATGTCGCATTAGGTTAGTCGTTTTCTAGGTAAACCGTGTTTTATGTATGAACCCTACCCCATCCCTGAACTTGCACGAGAACATAAACGATTCCGTTACAGCAGTTTATGGACATTTGCCAAACAAGATTTACGTCTGCTGGCTTTTTTATTGCTGATTGCGGGCTTAATTGGCTTAGGAATTGGGTATTTCTGGGTTTTTATCCTGATAGCCTTCGCAACATTTTTTATTCTGCAATTACGTTCATTGTATTTGGTCAATGAATGGATTTCCAATCGTCCTTATGATGTTCCCCCCAATCTGGATGGTATCTGGGGAGCCTTACTGTTCAATGTCTACCGTGCCCAGCGTCAGGAACGTATTGTACAGGCGGAGATGGTCGGCCTGATTGATCGGGCCCAATCGTCACTGGTAGCGCTGGCTGAAGCAGTGGTGCTGATTGATGAACTGCATCAGATTGAATGGTGGAATCCGGCTGCAGAAAAATTACTCGGCATTCAACCGCTAGATCGTGGTCGCAATATTTTAACTATTTTGCGTCAGCCCAGTTTTATTGAATATTTCAACAATATTGACCAGGCACCTGATGGCCTGAAAATGAAATCTTCTGCCTTTGAAGACCATTATGTACAGGTCAAAATGACTCGTTTTGGGGGCGAAAGCCGGCTGCTAGTAGCTTATGATGTGACCCGGATGCATAATCTGGAGCAAATGCGCAAAGACTTTGTCGATAACATTTCCCATGAATTACGCACACCGCTTACGGTACTCAGTGGTTATATCGAAACCTTTACCGATCAGGAAGATTTGAATCCGCGCTGGAAACGTGCCTTTGACCAGATGCAGGCGCAAACCAAACGCATGAATGCTTTGGTCAATGATTTATTGCTGTTGTCACGCCTGGAAAATGACAAAAAAATTGCTAAAAACCAGATTATTGAAATGCCAAGCCTGATGAACCAGTTATTTGACGATGCACAGGCATATAATGTGGATTATCACCACACGCTGAATCTGGATATTGACAGTCATTGCGACCTGATTGGTTCGGACATGGAACTGGCCAGCGCCTTTAGCAACCTGATCACCAATGCCATTAAATATACGCCTAAAGGTGGCACCGTCACGATGGGCTGGCATGATGATGGCGAACATGGCATCTTTACCGTTGAAGATACAGGTATCGGAATTGACCCCAAACATTTGCCGCGCTTAACCGAACGTTTCTATCGTGTAGATAGCGCGCGTAGCCGTCAAACCGGGGGAACCGGCTTAGGTCTGGCTATTGTGAAACATGTGTTGATGCAGCACGGCGCACATCTGGAAATTGAATCCAAAGAAAATGAAGGCTCGACCTTTAAAGTGATTTTCCCGAAAGAACGCCTGTACAAACCAAACTAAACACTCCCCANNTCTTCCAGATAAGCAATATGGTCTTTTAAACGCGGATGAATAAATCCTGCTTTCACCCCAGCAGTAATTTTATGTGCCACCGGCTTAATCAGCCAAGGAACATGTTTGGGCACATTGCTCATCACCAGTTGCATCACCAATAAAGGCATTAATGAACCTTCGGCATAGTGCATCCAGTAGCGGTATTGTTGCTGATCTTTTTTGGCCGTCGGTTTAAATTTCTGCGCTGTATCATAGCTTTCCTGCAAATGTTGCAAAATCACCGCCGATTCAACAATAGTTTGGTCTTCATCGGTCAAGATGGGTGCTTTAGCCAAAGGATGAACCAGTTTTAATTCAGGCGGTGCAGCCAGCGTGGGTAGACGTTTATAAAATTTGACCTGGTAATTTTGAGCCAGTTCTTCTAAAGCCCATAAAATTCTAAAAGAACGAGATTGATCTAAATGGTGTAGTGTAATCATTATCTGTTGATCCCTATTTTTATATTTTGCTTATGACCGGTCATGTTAAAAAATGACATTCCTTTGCCCACAATGTCAGGTGTATCGGGTCATGTATTTAAAGCAGAACCGTGTTAATTTCCAGACTGCGTAACAGTGTCTTGGTCACTGGTGTTTTACTGCTGATGTCTAAAACTTTTTGCTGTAGCTCATCCGATAAGGGCTGAGCAAAAGACAAGCGACGCTCAATCCATTCTTTGCCTTCCTTATTGGCATTAAAATCGGCTTCTACTGAAAACTGACCGAGCTCTATGCCTTTATGACGGGCATACATACGCAAGGTAATCATAGTACAAGAAATCAGTCCTGAACAAATCCAATCATAAGGTGCAGGACCTTGATCCTGCCCGCCAAAGGATTCGGGTTTGTCGGTAATAAACTGGTGTTTTCCGCTTTTCACTTCGCCTGACCAGGGTTCAGCCAAGCTCTGTACTTCTGCATTTGCAATAATTGACATATTCACAAAATCCTGAATTTTATCGTTATTTTGAAGCACGCATCTTATCGGGGAATGCGGGTGCTTCCAGACGGGGGCCAGGATAGTCAGGAATGGTACCAAAACGGTCATCCTGAGCAATCCAGTGGTCACGGGCTTGGCAAAGCTCTTCCTGAGTCCGCCCGACAAAGTTCCACCACAGTAATATTGGTGACTCGAAGGGTTCCCCACCCAACAATAAAACGCGGCTGCCTTTATGCAAGCGGATGTCAATTTCAGTCATGCCTGGCTCCAGCACCACCATGTTATCTTCCGTCAGTTCATGTCCATTGACTTCAGCTGCACCCTCGAGTGCCATAAAACCATATTCAAATTTTGGATTCAATTGAATTCGGGTGGTCGTAGATTCCAGTGCAGTTAAATCCACACCCAGCAATTCACTATGCACCGCAACCGGTGACTGGGTCTGTAAGAACTCACCCACCAATACGGTAAATTCAACCTGATCTCTTTCCACTACCGGCAGTTCGGGATAATGATCAAAACACGGTGCCATATTGATCTTGTCATCCGGCAAGGCAATCCAGAGCTGGGCTGCATGCATATGGGTTTCGGTTTCCGGTGCCACTTCGGTATGGGAAATCCCATATCCTGCGGTCATTAAATTGACTTGTTTGGGACGAATCAGCTGTTTGGTACCCAGACTGTCGGTATGCATCATGGTGCCTTCAATCATCCAGGTAAAAGTCTGCAAGCCAATATGCGGATGCGGTCCAACATCTAATCCATCACCTTGGGGAAAAACCACTGGACCGGCATGATCCAAAAAGCACCAGGCACCAATTAAACGCTTATGCCGGCTGGGCAAGGCACGCTTAATCACGGTACCTTGTCCAATTTCCGCACTACGCAAAGGAAACTCCTGAATAAACCGGTTTACATATTTTTCACAATCATCCGAATTGGAAAGCTCCGTATAGCTGCTATTGGTCATATGACTATCCCTGAATTTTATAAACATGACTGTTCTTGACAGTTTTTAATCTATTGTCATCAATCATATAGATTCTTCGTCATTCAGCCTATAGTTAAGTTAATACAGTGAATACCATAGATAGGACAATATTATTTTTGAAATTTTCTTCATAAAACAAGGTTTAAGCGCGATAAATTATTGGCTATTTTTACCCTATTCATATGAATTTTATAGGAAAAAAATTTTTTGTCACAATTATAGCAACGACTTACCGAGTCTTCTGTATACAGATATTTTTCCTCAGCATACTATTTCCTCCTGACCAGTCTTGCTATAGAAGAGGATAATCATGTCCCAAGGACAGCAGGAAAATCCTCATTGCCCCGAAAATCAAGAACATAACCATATTGGGGACAATGAAAATAAATATTCAAATATCGGAACTGCCATTTTACCCAAGCGGCTGTGTACGCTCGCCAATCAAAAACAGATAGAACAACAACTAGAATATCCTAGCACCCGTATTCCGGAACAATTTCAACAATACTATCTGGACTATCAAAATAAGCACCAACGACAGTTTTTAAAATGCGTCAATTTTATTGGTCAGCTGACTTTTTTAGGCTATTTCTTTGTCGATTGGGTTTTATTACCGGACATTGGCATGCTGTCTGGTATTGCACGGCTCAGTCTTGTCATCTTGGCACTGTCGGTCAACTGGCTGGCTTTCCGCTACTGCAAGAATATTAAAATTCTGGATAGTCTATTACCGGCTTCTGTTGCAGCTGCAGCAGCAATATGGCTTGAACTGCTGTATTTGNNTGGGCAATTTATGCATACAGGTATCTTTTCGTAATTCCATTTTTAGTTCCCTGCTGATTAGTGCTGTGATTTTTAATGGCGTATTCAGGTTAGTCAGCATCCAGGAACTGATTTTATTTTCACTCATTTACGCGCCGGTTTTATTGCTCAGCATGTATATCAGCTGGAATAACACCTTAAATTCAAAACGTAATTTTTTGCGGGTGTTACTCAATGACTGGAATTATTACACCTTAACTGAAATGGCGCATACGGATGAACTGACCCAGCTGTATAACCGCCGACAATTTTTACAACTGGCCGAACAGAGCATACAGCAATGGCCCAAATATAATTTAACCTGTCTATTGATGTTTGATATCGACTTTTTTAAGAATATTAATGATACCTATGGCCATGATGTGGGAGATGAAGTGCTGCGGGTACTGGCTGATATTACCCGCCGGGAAATGCGTCATAGCGATGTACTGGCACGTTTTGGCGGTGAAGAATTTATTGCTTTGCTACCTGATACCACACTGGAAGATGCGATGAACATCGCCAACCGTTTATGCCGAAAAATTGAAAGCCATCAAATTTGTGTGAAAGATAAGTGCTTCTTTAATTTCAGTGTGTCGATTGGGGTATCCCAACTGCAGCCGAACCAAAGTGATTTAAACCTGCTGATTAAAAATGCCGATATTGCCCTCTATCAAGCCAAGAAAAATGGACGCAATCAGGTAGCAATTTATACGCATCAATAATTAAAAATGATCTTCATCGAAACGGTCTTGGTNNAGTAATTAAATTCACGATAAAAGTTGAATAAAAATAAGACACAATTGTATAGTGCATTTTTTAGACTTTGTCTGCGGGAAATTAATGAAAATCAAAAGAGTAGAGGAAATTAAAAACTTTTCAATTTTTAAGAATTTCGATTGGGAAGCAAATTTAACTTATCAGAATAAACAGAATCAGTCTGAAGTTTATGACTTCAAAGATATAAACATCTTATATGGTCGAAATTACTCAGGTAAAACGAGTCTTTCAAAGATAATCCGAACATTAGAAAAAAAGAAATTACCTCAAAAATATGATAATCCTAATTTCAGAATAAAATTACAAGATGAGAGTGAGATCACGCAATCGACTCTGTCAAGTTTCCAACATCCAATTCATATTTACAACTCAGATTTTGTTAGAGAAAATCTAAAATTCATTCATAATGAAGATGAAAATATTGAGTCTTTCTCTGTAACTTTAGGGGGTGATAATCAACAGATTTTAGACCGCCTACAAGAATTAAAAAATGAATTAGGTTCGAATGAAGAATGTGCTGAAATAGGTCTTTATCTATCTATAAAGAATAAAAACAATGAAGTACGAACAGCGATTCAAAACCATTCCGATAAAAACAGTGAATTACTCACCCATTTAACACGCACAGCATCTGGACATCAAGATTCTATTCGACGACAACCTAGATTTGGTGATTCCGAATACACTATTACCAAACTAAGAAGAGAGATCGACTTAGTATCGTCACACTCATATACACCTCTGGAAGACACAAATAAAAATTTATTGGAATCGTTAATCAATCAACGCACTTTGCAAGAACCTCCTATTGTTTCTTCATATAACTTAAATTTTTTAACTTTTATTCAATCTGCAGATGAAATTTTAAGAACTATTGTTGGCAGTACCTCAAAGATAGAAGAATTAGTCAATAACAGTATTTTAAATGTATGGGTTCAAACAGGTCATCAACTTCATCAAGACCGAACGACCTGTGCTTTCTGTAATAATCCTTATGAAGAAAAACGACGCCAAGAGATTGCCGCACACTTTGATCAACAAACTACGATGCTTCAAAGCCGCATTCGTACAGGAATACAGCATTTAGAAAATCAATTGCTATCCCCTACTCTAAATATTAATTTTGATATTTCAAATTACTACGAACAATTTCATGAAGATTTGAATCAACTCAAAGCTGATTTAATTACTCATTTAGAAAAGCAAAAAAATTCAATTCAACAGTTAAAAAAATCATTAGAAGAAAAGAATAGTCATCTTTTTACTGAAATGAGTGTTCAATATCCTGAAGATTTTTCACAAGAAATAAGGCAAATTCTAGAACGAGTCTCAACTATTAGAAATGAATGCATTGCATTAAACACTGAATTAGCTACACGGCAGAAAGATGCAAAAGATGCCTTACGTTTAAATCATATTTATCATTTTCTAAATACTATTAACTACACACAGCGAACAGCAGAAATTGAATTAGCTTTGCAAGCTATTGCACCTTTAAATCAAGAGCTCGAGACTCTGAATACTCGCAAAGATACGATAATTGCGGAAATTAAGAGTGAAGAAAATAAATTAAAATCTGAAGGAGAGGCTTGTACTCGTATCAAGAATATTCTTAAACATGATTTTGGACATCAAGCTTTAAGTCTAGAACCTATCGAAATAAATACTACAAATGGGAAAGAGATTAAATTTGAAATTCAACGCCATGGAACTAAAGCCCACAACCTAAGCGAAGGTGAACAAAGTCTTATTTCTTTTTGTTACTTCTTGGCAAAAATCCAAGATGATTTAGATGAAGATAAAAAGCCTATCATTTGGATTGATGATCCAATTTGTAGTCTTGACAACAACCATATATATTTCATTTACTCATTATTGGAAAATTTATGCTTAGATAATAAATATGGACAACTATTTGTTTCTACTCACAACTTAGATTTTTTAAAATACTTAACTCAGCTTACAGCAATGGGAAAAACAGAGCATACATTAAAACGAGAAAGGGCTTTTTATCAAATAGAAAAAACATTCTTAGGTTCTACAGTGAAAAAAATGGCTTATCACTTAGAACAAAACTCTAGTGAATTTATTTATCTATTTGATCTAATTTATAAGTGCTCCTTAGCAAATGAAGTAGATGACTCCAATCATATCTATTTTTATAATTTTGCTAATAATGCACGAAAATTTCTCGAAATTTATACTTATTATCTTTTTCCAAATCCAGCATTGAAAGATAGACAAAGATTACAACTTTTCTGGGGAGATAGACTACCTAGAATTTTTAGCGAGAGAATTAACCATGATGGATCTCATGCGGTCACTATCCTGGAGGGAAAAATAACTTTAAGAGATTTCAGCGAAATTAATACTAACGCCAAACTTATTTTAGCCAAATTAAAGGAATGTAACCCAATACAATATAGTTCATTACTTGAAAGTATTGGCATCACACCCTTCGCATAATAAAAGGACGCCGAAGCGTCCTTTTTTCAATAATTTCCTACGGAAATTATTCCCATTCAATCGTAGCAGGTGGCTTAGATGACACGTCATACACTACACGTGAAACATCTTTAATTTCGTTCATGATACGAGTCGAAATTTTATCAACTAATTCATATGGAAGATGAGCGAAACGTGCAGTCATAAAGTCCACAGTTTCAACGGCACGAAGTGCAATCACCCACGCATAACGACGGCCATCACCGACTACACCAACGGATTTAACTGGCTGGAATACAGCGAAGGCTTGCGCAGTTTTGTCATACCAACCGCTGGCACGAAGCTCTTGCATGAAGATGTCATCCGCCAGACGAAGAATGTCGGCATATTCTTTTTTCACTTCACCCAAAATACGCACGCCCAAACCTGGACCCGGGAACGGATGACGATAAAGCATCTCGTGTGGCAAACCTAAAGTAGTACCCAAACGGCGTACTTCATCTTTAAACAGGTCACGGATTGGCTCAACCAGTTCAAAGGCTAAATCATCTGGTAAACCGCCCACATTGTGGTGTGATTTAATTACGTGTGCCTTACCGTTTTTAGTTGCCGCAGATTCAATCACGTCCGGGTAAATTGTGCCTTGTGCAAGGAAATTTACGCCATCAAGCTTACGCGCTTCCTCAGCAAATACTTCAATGAATTCACGACCAATGATTTTACGTTTTTTCTCAGGGTCCACTTCACCTGCAAGCGCAGACAAGAAACGGTTTTCAGCATCGGCACGAATCACGCGGATACCCATGTTTTTCGCAAACATGTCCATCACTTGCTCGCCTTCGTTCAAACGTAGCAAGCCGTTGTCTACAAATACGCAAGTCAACTGATCGCCAATGGCTTTATGAAGAAGCGCAGCTACTACAGATGAATCTACGCCACCTGAAAGGCCGAGCAATACTTTTTGATCGCCAATTTGTTCACGTAACTGTTCAACACGCAGGTCGATGATATTTTCAGAGTTCCAAAGATTACGGCAACCACAGATGCTGTGTACGAAGTTAGACAATAACTCGGCACCTTTAGCAGTATGGGTTACTTCCGGATGGAACTGCACGCCATAGAAACGGCGTTTTTCATCGCTTACTGCCGCGAATGGACAGCTTGGTGTACTTGCAGTCACCTGGAAACCTTCTGGAATCGCACTGACTTTATCGCCATGGCTCATCCAAACATTCAGTTTGTTTTCACCATCGTTTAAATCACCCAGAAGCTGGTCACGAACCAAAACGTCTACCGCAGCATAACCAAATTCATGTACTGTACCTGGCTCTACTTTACCGCCAAGCTGTTCTGACATGGTTTGCAAGCCGTAGCAAATACCCAATACAGGGACGCCCAAGTTGAATACAACTTCAGGTGCGCGTGGACTACCTTCTTCATGAACACTTTCCGGACCACCCGACAAGATGATACCGTTTGGTTTAAATGCGCGAATGTCTTCTTCAGACATGTCATAGGCATACATTTCAGAATATACACCAGCTTCACGTACACGACGTGCAATAAGCTGACTGTATTGAGAACCGAAATCCAGGATCAGGATGCGGTCTTCAGTGATTTGAGTATTGGTAGTCATGACAAACAACTATGTAAGGCAAACGAAATAAGCGCTGCATTCTATCATTTTTCGTCGCATTAAGCACACTATTCGCACAAGGCTTGCATTCAATTGATTGCATTATATTTCGATCATAAAAAAAGCACTCTGTTCGAGTGCTTTTTTATTTTTCAATTTGAACCGTATCTATATCTGTGGGTTCATTCAAATCAGTATCGACTTCAGCAATTACTTTCACTGTACCAACCAAGTTCAAGCCTATCGGGCTGCATACGTCAGGATCCACGCTATACCCATTTCTCCTGAGCGATCTTTCAGTTCAAAATGATGCTTATGGGTTTTTCTGACAATGACTCCGGAGAGCGTGACCGCAGTTTCATCTGGAGGCTGCTTTGCTTCTGTAACCGTCACCATGTTTTGAGCAGCTTCATTCACGTTCATCTGATCACTTTTACCTGCCCATGATGCTGTAGAAAACATTATACCAGAGATAAAATTGCCCATAACATTTGCTTCTTGATTGACTTTACCAAGGTGACTCCATCAAGCTTTATTGAAGCAGATTTGCTTAATTTATGTACGCAGTTTTTTATATCGCATGTACAGCTTTTATGCAATTACAAAAATGGAAGATACATGCTTAATATTTTTTATCTTCATATACTCACGATTTTTCAATCCTATAATCTACACTGAGTTTTCCTGCCTCATGCAGCATCAAAAATAGCAGACCACCGGCCATCGCCATATTTTTCATCAAGTTAATACTATCTTCAGCACCCCCATGAAACAATAATGCGGTCATCAAACTGAATACTGCCAGAGCTAAAGCGGCAAGGCGGGCTTGAAACCCCAATAACAAAGCGATTCCCCCACCCAATTCAACCAGAATGGTTAAGGGAAGTAGCGCACCGGGTACTCCCATCGACTCCATATAACCCATGGTCGCAGTATAGGCTGTGATTTTCCCCCAGCCAGCTACAATGAAAATATAGGCCATCAATACACGTGCAACCAGAGCAATAAAAGCATCGGTTTGCGGGCCTTGCAGCAGATTTTTTACCGCAACATTCGGATTGAACATGAGACCACCTATTCGATATTTTTTAATGATGAATTCATACTAGGGTGATTTTATTGCCGAATAAAGCAGCAATTTGTAGATACATCGTTGCAAATATAGAATGATAAAACCGGAATTTATTTACTTTTTTATACTGACTTTCCTACCTTAGACTGCTAGGATTTCAGCACATTTTCGCTGTCTGTGACCCCATGGAACTGATTGATTTTATATTACATGTTGATGACCATCTGCTCGAATTTATTACCAATTACGGCGTCTGGATTTATGCCATTCTGTTTTTAATTATTTTTGTGGAAACCGGTCTGGTGGTAATGCCATTTTTGCCGGGTGACAGTTTGCTGTTTGCAGCTGGGGCCTTAGCAGCATCCACAGGCGCAATGAACCCTTATGTGCTGGTCATCTTGCTGTTTATTGCCGCAGTATTGGGCGACACGCTGAATTATCATATTGGTAAATTTATTGGACCACGTGTATTTGAACTCGAATCACGTTTCATTAATAAACAGCATTTAATGTATACACAAAAATTCTTTGAAAAACATGGCGGTAAAACCATTATTTTTGCGCGTTTTGTGCCTTTTGCCCGTACCTTTGCCCCCTTTGTAGCGGGTGCCGGCAGTATGAATTACAAATTCTTTTTGACCTATAACCTGATTGGCGCAATATGCTGGGTCGGTTCATTTATTACTTTGGGCTATTTATTTGGCAATATGCCGATTGTAAAAGACAATTTTACCCATCTGATTTTTGGCATCATTATTATCAGTGTCTTGCCGGGCATCATTGGTTTTATTCGCCAAAAGCTAAAAAAGACCCCTTAAACTGCTGGGCTTTAGGGTGACCAAAAATCAGAAAAATCGCACCACTACAGGCAACATGCACATAATCAGTAACATGGCCGATCCTTTATATAACAGATCGGCTTTTATTTGCCTGGACTGTCCCGCCAAAATGGCCCGTCCAAAAAACATCCAGAACACCACCGTAGGCAACAGTACCAGACTGAACAGCGCAAATACCAAGACAAAATTGGTGGCATTGCTCCAGGTTTCAATCGGTAAAACACCCGCAGCAAATAATAAGGCTTTAGGGTTTTTGAAAGTAGAAAAGAACAGTTGACGCGGCTGAATAGAACGATGATGTTGATTATGCTTTTCTAAATCTGATGCTTTCCACAAATGGAAGGCCAGCCATACCACATAAACAGCACTGCAAACATGCAGGAGATGAATAAAGTTCGGCCACACCGGACTACATAAATGAATCAGTAATGCCCACAAATTAATGGCATAAAAATAGCCGAGCAACTTTGCTGGAATAAACAGGCTTGTTCTGGCAACGCCTTGTTGATGCGCCGAGCTTGCAAGTAATGCATTGGTTGGACCCGGAATCATCAATACCGCAATCACAGCCAAGACAAAAAGCCAACTCTCGATCATACATACCCGACATTACCCTTAATTAGGGGCACACCTTATATGAAACAGATGAAAAGTGACAAGTATTTCTCGATAAAAAACATCACCTGATACGTTTAAAGATTCCATCGAAAAACTATAACCAGTTGATATTAATAATATTTACATTGAAACATTTTGCTAATATTTTGTTACCTCGCTGTCGGGTACAGCACCTCAACAGCGAGATAAATTGATGAATTATTGAGCTTTATTGCGTACAATAATTGGGCAGTTCTTGAATTTTGCCGCCTGAACCACAGCTTCCTGCTCACCCAGAAGACGGGCCAGTTCAGTGTTTTTGGTATTTGCAGATTGTCCCATATTCACAGAAACACTCGGTCCAATTCCCCAGCCTCCACGACTGCCCCAACCACCGCCTACACCGACACCCACACCGACGCCGGTACGTTTTGGTGCTTGGACACCATTGTCAATATATTGCTGAATACGGTTATATTCACTTTGCAATTGTTGGCAATTCAGCGCTTGATACTGGGTCGGAGAAACATAACTCGGTTTCACCGTCGTTGCACAGGCACCCAATAAAACCGTACTTCCCAAAAGGAGGCTTAAATAAATCGTTTTCATGAGAAATCTCGATACTTATATATGCTCAATTTCATTGAACAACGATTGATAGGCCTGCGTCAATTTATGATCAGTTGCCAAATGAATGAGAGGCTGATTCTTCAGATGCGATTCTTTCATTAAAATGGAAGGCGGTAGCATACTGTCTAACACCGGCAAGCTCTCATCTTTCAGCTGCTGTACCACTTCACGCGGTAATTTAGCCTGCGCCTGAAACTGGTTGACCACAATCCCTTCAATTTCCAGACGATCATTATGATCATCCTGGGTTTCAATGACATTTTCGATCAGGGTCTGCAAAGCGCGTTTGGAAAATACGTCACAATCAAAAGGTATCAGCACGCGACTGGCGGCAATCAGCGCCGATAGCGTAAAGAAGTTGAAAGCAGGCGGAGTATCGATATACACCCGGTCATACTGCCCTTCCAGTTGTTGCAAAGCATCACGTAATTTATAAATCTTGTGTTTTGCCTCCAAGGCATATGCCAGTGCACCCAAAGTTGGACTTGCAGGAATCACATCCAGATTTTTAAAAGGGGATTGGTGCACATAGCGCTCCAGACCTTTATCCCGGCTCTTTAAAATAGAACCAATGGCATTGCCCAAAAGTCCCTTGCTTTGGGTTGACCCCAGTACTTCTTCAAAATAGTTTTCAATATTGGGTTCCAGTGCCGGTTTGTCGACCGTATAGGTTGCATCATCCCCCAATAGATATTGACTGGAATTGGCTTGCGGATCGAGATCGATCAGCAAGGTCTTCAAACCTTGATGTGCACTAATTGCCGCCAAATTCACCGCAATACTGGACTTGCCTACCCCACCTTTTTGATTAAAAACCACACGTATCAGCATTAAAATCCCCTATCATTTATAGTTATCTATATATTGCAGTTTACCCTACACGCTTGGCATCCAGAATAATCATGTCTAACAATTAGCCAAAATTCGGCTTAATCATTACCAATCCAATAATGGCGATCAGGGCAACAACCGCAATCATTAAACCCGCACGACGTTGGACCAGTAAAATACTGTCATCTTTTTTATAATATATGATCAGGGAAGAAAATAACACCAGAAACAGGATGATCTTGGCATAAAACCAGGTTTGCACTTCAAAATTCTTGATTACCAATGAGGTCAAACCGGTCAGAATAATGATCGTCATAGCAAGATGCTGCCATGCCAGCAAAAGTGTCCGCATAGCCGGATTTGGCTGATTTCCCTGTACCCCAACAAATAAAGTCAAACCACGCGCAATGACGGCCCCAATCAACAGGGTCACAGCAATCATATGTACAATTTTGACTGTCAGCTGCATATCCATTGTTTAATCTTCCTTATTATTCAGCTTTCGGGGCATGTGCACATTCTGGACTAGGAGTCGCTTGCCCTTGCCATTCCGATGGCTCAAAAGCATGAATGGCCAGTGCATGAATACGGCTTGGTGCAAGCAAATCCCCGGCTGCTGCATAAATTTTTTGATGACGCTGCACTAAACGTAAGCCTTGAAAAATGTCGCTCACCACAATCACTTTAAAATGCGATTCTTTACCCGGAAAATAACCTCCATGACCCGAAGATTCATTCACTACTTCCAAATGAACCGGTGATAACTCTTGCAGGCGTTGAATCAACTGTTGTTCTAAATTCATGAAGACACTCCCAAATGGTTTTTTCTCTGGATTCAGTATAGCGTGTTCCGATTCAATCTTTATGCCTGCCTAAGCCATCATTCATCTATTTCAAGATAAAATTTTATTTTTAAAGCTCAATCCTGTTTATAAAAGCAGCAAGCTTAGGCAAAATGGTTTTATTTTATGCAATTGATACAAGTTTTTTCACAAAGTTATTGACCCTATTTTTGCATAATGTATTATACACGGCATGCGGGAATAGCTCAGTTGGTA
>DKLL01000211.1 GCA_002455755.1 Acinetobacter sp. UBA6641 | reverse complement strand
AGAGCCGTGATGTTCCAGGGTACGGACAGCACCGTGTGAAAGACCAGGGTACATACCCCATGCCCAGTTTGCAGTACCCACCATTTCAGAGATCACGTTGCCTAAAGAAACAGGCAAGGCTTGACCACCGTATTGCTCTTCAGCAGATAATGACGGGAAACCCAATTCGATATATTTTTGATAGGCTTCTTTAAAGCCTGTAGGTGTAGTTACCACACCATCATTCCAGGTACAACCTTCGCGGTCACCGCTTTGGTTGATTGGAGACAATTCATTTTCACAGAAGTCAGCCGCAGCTTCTAAATATTGATCAACCAATTCACGGCTTACGGTGTCAGAAAATGCAGGCAAGCTTGCATAATGTTGTTCAGCATTTAACAATTCATGTAGAACAAATTGCATATCACGTAAGGGCGCTTTGTATTGTGGCATATCGGTTTCCTCAATACTGGTTTAACCAGCTTATAATCCTAATAAACATTGAAACGTGCCTTCAATGACACGTATTTGTATGGCTTAATCGTGCAACATCTTCTTGCTTGGTACAAGCGTTTCCATGCCTTTTCTTAGTGACTGTAAAGTCAAAGATTTCCAACTTGAAATTGCTAAGTAGATTGAGTGTAAATGCTTTTATGTTTTATTCGATGTCATAAATAGTCAAAAACGTAAAATTTTATGAATAATAAAAAAGGCGCAATATTGCGCCTTTTTTATTTGGGAGAGGTTTTTTAGGATACTTACTTTACCGTAACTGGAGCAGCAGGTGGTTTAGGCTGAAAGCGAACTTCACATTTACCATGGATTGTTTGTGCACCGGTTTTGATTTGAACTGCTGCACCATTAGCCTTGCCTTGGCAGGCTTTTAACATGGCTTGCTGATGTGCTTGGCGTTCAGCTAGACGCTGGTCAAATTGCTTGGTCAATTCTGCACGTTTGGCATCGGTTAAAGGTTCATTGTGCTGCATAGGCATGCCTTTTATTTCACCGCGCATTGGACGATGTTCACCGTGCATTTGGTGTTCAGCATGCATTTTCTTCATTTCTGCACGATCAGGCTTAAAGGCTATAGCGCAAGTACCGTCAATCGCATTGTCGCCTGCTTTAATTTGTACAGCGGAACCCACCGCTTTCCCGTCACAGGCTGTTTGAATAGTTTTCATCATTTGCTGGCGTTCAGCACGGGCTTGCTGGAACTGCTCACGCTGTTCAGGTGTCATGTTTCGCTTATGCTTTTGATGATGATTCTGCATCATGCGTGCATGATCAGCATCTTTATCTTGAACGGTAGTGCTGGATTGACAGGCAGTCAAAGCACCCATGCCAATTAGGCTTGCGCCCACTAAAGCTATTTTTGCCATGGAATTCATTGTTGTTATCTCCAATGAAAAAACGAAATTTGATATGTTAAACATTAAACAATAATGATGAAGAAACAATGAAGAGTATTTTTTTAGAAGGTTGGTTACAATAATTCATTGAGAAAAAAGATTGAGACTTTGCTTTTGAATATTCGCCGTGTTCCGATCGCCTTGCGCTTATTTTTGACCGTATTACTCACGACTTTAGTGATTACCACGGTCAGTCTGGGTGTATTGCATTGGACCATGCAAAAGAACTTTGCCCGTTATGTGGCAGATGTGGAAATGCAGAAGCTGGATCATGTAATCAGTAATCTGGCCGGGGTATATGCGGTTTACCATGACTGGGGCAATGCCATTCAGGCACAAATCCTGCAAATAGAAGGTACGGCTGCACCGGATGACTATGATCGTTTGTCTCGCTGGTGGTTACGTCGTCAATATGATATTGCCTTGCAGCAGCGTTATTTTCAGGAAAATACCTTGATCAGTGTTTCTCCGGGGTTAAATAAAACCGAGCAAAGCAAACCGATTTTAGATGCAGAAGAACTGCGCATGATGGAGTTGAATTTACCTTCAGAGTATCAGCCTTTTGAAGGACTCAAATTTCCTTTAAGTTCCAATCAGAATATCTTCCGTCCGGACAGAAAATCGGAAGCTAAATCTGGTGACGCTGCACAGAACCCGAACCAAAACCAAAGCCAAAATCAGAAAAAGCAGTTTATTTCTTTGCCCGACCGTTTGGGCTTGAGTTCCCGGTTATCCTTATATGATGCCAATAAGCGNNAATGATGCCAATAAACAGTTTGTAGTAGGCGAGCCGTCTGATATTCCAGTTTCCTATCGCCCGATTATGGTGAACGATAAAATTGTCGGTTATCTGGGTTTAAAACCGGTACTGGATCAGGATGATGCTTCAAGTATTAACTTTTTCAGTAATCAAAAACGTTATTTATTATTGGTATATGGATTAACTTTTCTGACCAGCCTGATCGCAGCTTTATTATTGGCCACTTATTTTAAAACGCCAATTCAACGCTTGCTGCAAGGAACCCGAGAGCTCACTAAGGGTAATTTTCAGCATCAGGTGAAAGTTAACCGAAATGATGAACTGGGTGATTTATCAACAGAGCTGAACCATCTTGCCGTGATTCTGGATCAACATGAACAATCACGCCGTCAGTGGGTGGCAGATACTTCACATGAATTAAAAACCCCGTTGGCGGTACTGCAGGCGCAAATTGAGGCGATGCAGGATGGTATTCGCAAACCGACACCGGAACATTTTGAATCGATGCTGCGTCAGGTGACCAGTCTGAAAAAGCTGACTCAGGATCTGGCGGATTTGGCTCAGGCTGAAGCCCAGCAATTGAAATGTTATTTTGCCGAAGTGAATCCCTGGAATGTAGTACTGCAAGAAGTTGAAAACTTCAAACCAAAATGTGCCCAAGCGGATCTGTCTGTTTCGGTACAGGGTGAAGGTGCGAATTTACAATTAGATATAGATCGTTTTAAACAAATTATGGTCAACTTACTCGGTAACAGCATTCGCTATACTGAAGCGGGTGGTGAAGTGCGTGTGCATACCGAGCAATCGGTGACCCATTGGAGCGTGATTGTGGATGACAGTCCACTGGGATTAAGTGATGAGCAATTAGCACGTTTAGGCGAGCGCTTCTATCGCGTGGATGATTCGCGGACCCGTAGTACCGGTGGTACAGGTTTAGGTTTGGCATTATCTGGTAAAATTGCGCAGGCATTAGGTGGAGAGCTAAGTTTTGATCATTCGCCACTCGGTGGTTTGCGTTGCAAACTGACTTTTCCAAAACAGTTAAATAAATAAAAGGATGAGATTCATGAAACATGTCATGCTGGTTGAAGATGAAGTTGAACTTGCACAGTTGGTGCGAGACTATCTGGAAGCGGCTGGTTTTGAAGTCAGTATGTTTCATGATGGGCAAGAAGCGTATGACAGCTTTACTCAGCGTAAACCAAGTTTGATGATTTTGGACTTGATGGTGCCGCGTATGGATGGCTTGACGATTTGCCGTAAAGTACGTGAACAGTCCGATTTGCCAATTATTATGGTGACTGCACGGACTGAAGAAATTGACCGTGTGTTGGGTTTGAACATGGGTGCAGATGATTATATTTGTAAGCCTTTTAGCCCGAAAGAACTGGTGGCGCGTGTACAAGCGGTGTTGCGCCGTTTGGACCGTCATGCCGAGCCTGAACAGAACAGCCTGTTCCGTATGGATAAAGCCCAGCAACGCATCTGGTATCAGCAAAAAACCTTGAACTTAACGCCAACTGAATTCCGTTTGCTTGAATTATTCCTGGAGCACGTTGGACAAGTTTATTCACGTGCGCAATTACTCGATCATATCAATCCAGACAGCTTTGACGTCGCAGACCGTGTGATCGACAGCCATATTAAAAACCTGCGCCGTAAAATTTCTGATGCTGCCGAAACAGGCAACCGTCATGAATGGATTCAGGCGGTGTATGGTGTGGGTTATCGTTTTGAATATCCTGAGGATTGATTGAAATATAATTTTAAAATCATTGTAAAGCTCCTAAAAAAGCTTTATTTTTTAGGAGCTTTTTTTTACTCATAATTTTAAGAGGGTAGGGGTAAATGATTTTAAAAAAAACACTATTAGCAATAAGCTGTTCTTTCTTTTTAGTGGCTTGTGGTGGTGGAGGTGGTGAGTCATCTTCATCTAGTGGAACAGATGGTGGACAGGTAACGACACCTGCTTCAGATTTAGAAAAAGCAAAACAACTTGTAAAAACAACCAATGCTATTGTTTCTTATTATGATGGTTTTCAAAATATTGCTGATCAATATAAAGTTCCTGCACAAGTAATAAATGACACATCTTCAGATTTGAGCCGTGCAACGAATTTATTATTAGTGATTGCAGAGGTTGTTATTCAGGATGCGCAGGGGCAGACCAAAACTTATACAGCACAACAAATACAGGATTTAATTAATCAGGATGATGCACGTAATTTTAAATTCAAGAGCAATAATTTAACCGCTAAGGTGGTTGGTGACTCTATTACCATTTCAGGTGATGCCAGTGTCCAATATTGGCAAGCGTTTAATTGGGATAAAATTACAGCGGACAATGCGTGGAGTAATACAAATTGGTATAATGATTCTGCATACTCAATTTATGGTGATGATGCTGAAGTTACAGTATCAAATTTGGTCTTAGAAGCACCATTTATTGATACCGCTCGCACAACTTATAATTATAAGATTCAGAATAATGGAAAAATTTCTACCAAGAATCTTAAAAATCAGACTGCGAGTTTTAGTTTTACCTCTGATAGTACTGCATCTATGGTTTATGCTACGGCAGACACCATGGAAAACCGTGAAGGTATTCCAAATCAAGCGACTTTGAAATTACAAGGTTTAGTCTTTGAAAGCGCAGATGTAAAAGCTAATTTATCTGAAGTTTCTTTAATTGTACGCAAAGCTATATTTAATAATGGTGTTGGAATTCAAGAACAATTGATTCCATCTGAATTAGTGCTGAAAGGTCTTGTAAGTTATCAGCAGGAATCCTTGAATTTAGAAGCCAAACTTAATTTGAATAATGATTTATCTCAAGCTATTGATGTGAGTGCTGGACAGGAAACATCGACTAATTTCATCAATGCGAATTTAAATGTCAAATTAAGTGGTAACTTAAAAGGCGCCAATGCAGTACCTACACCATTTAGCATTGATATTAGCGCAAAACGTGCTGAATTTACCAAAGGTACAGCGACTGTTGCCGTTGTCGTTGATAAAAATGCATTGGATATTGAGTTAACTGCAAAAGACCTAGATCAGGACCATCAAATTATTGCGGGTGTGCTTAAGCATAAAAATGGAGCATCCATCAGTATTGCAGATGTACAGAATTTTACCTCAGCGAATATTTTGGTTGCAGGAAAAAGTTATGGGACACTCACTAAAAATTCATCTGGGCAATATGTGGTTAAATTTAGTGATGACACAATAACTTATATCGCTCCTTAATCTAAAACTTAACTTTGAGAAGAAGGCAGCATTTGCTGTCTTCTTTTATATCTAATGAAAAAATATTTATTCATATTGGCTGTAAGTTTGCCATACTCTGCTTATGCGGAAAAAACGATTCAATACAGTATAAATGCAGATATTTATAGTGAACCTGTTAGTGTACATGCCTTTTTAAATAGCTGGGAAACGCCCAATTTAAAAAAAGGTAATAATGCCTTTGCGCATGGGAAAATGAAATTAGAAACCAAACAGGATAATTGGACTGTAGGTTGGGTTTGGGCTTATGACTATCAGATTCACTTTAGTAATGCTCAGCCCAATTCATCTGAACAAAAGCTGTTTTTAATTAACTTGGGTGGCTACGATGCCCGGGAGTTTGGGGAGCTGCATCGCTATGTTCTGGTCGTGGCGCAAAATGCAATGGTAGCAAAACAACATGGTAAAGCTTATTTTGCATCGCATTGGCAAAAACAGCATACCGATCGAGTACTAGATGTGGATGATTGTATTGTGATTGATCAGGTACATGGCCGTTATGTGCAACTGATTGAAGGCGAATTCAGTGGCAACCGTTGGGAAAATACTTATTTAACGTTATCTCATAACTAATTTATATCTGTTTGATTAATAAATTATATTTATAAAATATTAAATCAAAAGGAATAATATATATTTTTTGTATTTATTCGATGAAATCTGCTGATCGATACTTCTAACTTGGATTTATATAGGCATAATAAGCGTAAGAATTTATGATCTCTTGGCTAGATGGAATTTGATAAATGGATTTGATTCAATCAAATGGACAACCGAATTATGGCCGCTTTAAGTCTCTCCCAAAAACCATCGATTTGAATCAATACCAGTATAAGACGCCTTATGGAAAGGTCTTAACTGGTTGGCGCAAACGATTAAAATATAAAAAGTTTAAATTTTGCTGTATTCAGCATGAGCACTACACGATTGGCCTGGCAATTGCCGATATTGCATGGGCAGGGCATGGCTTTTTTTATATTTATAATCATCAAAATCAGGAAGTTTTAGAGTGGAATGCGATTAACCTCTTATCGCGCAATACCGTGGTAGATGAGCAGCCGCTTTATAACCAGAGTTTTTTTTCCAAGTCACCTTTTCAAATTGATATTCAGCATGCCAACGGCGTACGTTATATCCATGTGACCAAATATGGTGAAATTAGGCTCAGCGCGCGAATTTTCTGTGCCGGGACAGACCCGCTGAGTATGTGCAGCCCGACGGGAATTAATGGCTGGACCTATACTCAAAAACTCACGACTTTGGCCTGTGAAGGCTTTTTTATCAATAAACAGCGTGAAACCATACAGTTTAATGAAAGGACTTTTGCATCCCTGGACGACACCTGTGGTTTTTTACGTCCGGAAACAGCATGGTTCTGGTTGTCGTGTAACTTTTGGGACCAAAACAATAACCGGATCGGCTTAAACCTGGCTTCTGGGGTGAATGAAAGTTTTGGCAATGAAAACTGCTTGTGGCTGAATGGCGTGCTGTATCCTGTAAGTGATGTTTTATTTCAGCATCAGGGGGATGATCATTGGACCATTCGCTCACTGGATGAAAAGTTAAACCTGGATGTAAAAACGGGTTGGCGTCGTTATGAAAATCTGAATCTAAGGCTGGTCGGCAGTCAGTTCAGTCAGTGGCAAGCCAAAATTAGCGGAACCATTCAGCAAGATAATCAGGAAATAGTTTTGGTCAATGAATATGGTTTGCTCGAACAGCATTATGCCAAGTGGTAAGTGCCAAATGTCAGTCTACAAAAATAAAAAAGCCTGCAAAATATGCAGGCTTTTTTTTATTCTTTTGCCGCTTGCCAAAACGCTTCGCCCGCTTGTATGGGATCGCCAGTTTCTTCCAAGGTTTTGACCCAGACATCATATTGGGCAATCACCGGATGCTGGCTCGGATGAAAATCCTTTTTAAACCAGTCACCATATTGCTTATTCATTCGGGTCAATATGCCACGTTTACCAAAAAACCAAGGTAAACCTTTGATATTCATTTGCAAACGTTGCAATCGACTAAATCCGTCATGTTCTAACATCACGTTGGTGCGGTAAATGGTAAAGCCAAACATTAAAAATGTAGTCCACACCAAGGTCAATTTACGTGTAGATTCAGGCACATTGCCAACCTGTTTCATCACGTCAAAAGCTACATCCCGATGTTCCATTTCTTCAATCGCATGCCAGGCAAACAGTGCCCGTACATAGGGATGGGCATCTCTTAACGTCTCTTTATGGCTGTAAAAGGTTTCTGCCATTAAGGCAGTCAGGTGTTCAGCGGCAGCGGTCATGGCAATATTGTATTGCGGAGAGCGTTTTTCCAGTTCGAATTTAAAAATTTTATTTAAACGCTGGATAAACTGATCGACCGGCATGCCTTGTTCTTTCATGACCTGATTCATTTTGTCATGGGCAATGCCGTGCTGTGCTTCCTGATTAATAAAATCTGCAACTCGCTTTTGTAGTTCCGGGTTATCAATTTTGTCACGGAACATTCGCACACATTCAATGAAGTAACGCTCTCCGTCGGGAAAGGTTAAGCTGAGTGCATCAAACATGCGAGTCAAAAAAGGATCNNATCCACCGGCATACCTTGCTCTTTCATGACCTGATTCATCTTGTCATGCGCTATGCCGTGTTGTGCTTCCTGACGGATAAAATCCGCCACACGCTGTTTTAAATCGGGGTCAGTAATCTGGTCACGGAACAGTCGTACAGACTGAATAAAATAACGTTCACCGTCCGGGAAAGTCAGGCTGAGTGCATCAAACATCCGGGTAATAAACGGATCGCCTCCGAACCAGAAACGTGGCACTTCATTCAGCTTGAAGTCCAGATTGCTACGGACGACTGGAATAATCTGCGCTTGGACAATGGCATTCATGTGGTTTTACTTAAATCGCCTTGGATGATTGCAGTATGTCGGGATTTTTTTCTTTTGTTTTGACAGTAGTTGCCATTTTTTATACATTTTACGCCAAAGTGAAAATATAAAATGTCAAAATTAAGCAGGATACAGCGTGCAAGAATTGCAAATTCCAAATGGTTATTTTCAGTTGCTTCAAATGTATTTTCAGCAGCAGGGGATGGATCTCTTTAGCCTGGCTTGTCTAGAGCAGCACCAAGTACAGCTGCGTTATGTTTTATCTTTGCCTATTGATTCGCAATCGACCTATTCATTTTTTGCAGAAGTCATGCAGCTGACCCAAAAACAGATGAATTGTCCACAGCTGGTGTTTGAAATGGCCTGCCTGATCCGTCCTGAACACTTTGGTGTACTGGGCTATATGGCGACTCGAAGTAACAGTGTGGCAGAGGCGTTGCAATATGTGATCCGCTTTAGCCGTCTGGTCATTGATGGGGCGGATGTCAGTCCGATACAGATGTATCAACGCAACAAAAAGATTGGTTTAAGCTGGCCTTTGCATGATTTGAAATATGCCTTGCTCAATGAAATGACCATGGCCTGTATGGTGCATTTGGCGCGACAGATTTTTCCGGCCGAAAAAATTGAGTTATTGCAGGTCAATTTTGCCCATAGTCCACAAATGGCAGATGATCATTATCAAAGGTTTTTTGATTGCAAAGTGGCATTTAAACAGCCGAACTATTCTTTTGAGATCAGCGCGGAAAACTTATGGTTGAAGTCCGAGCTGGCTGATCCCTCGTTAATGCAGCTTTTACTCAGGCAGGCAGAAGATGCGATTGCTGCCAAACCCCATTATGAAAATCTATTGCTGCATATTCAGCAAAAACTGGCTGAATATTTGCGGGTTAAGGAGCAGACCCCGAAAATAGAGTGGCTGGCGGATGAATTGCATGTGTCTGTACGTACCTTGCAGCGTCAACTTCATGAACAAGAAACTTCCTTTAAAAAAATGCTTGAAACTGAGCGAATGAAACGCTGTGAACAGTTACTGCTACAAACAATGAGTTTTACGGAAATTGCCATGTGTCTGGGCTATTCAGACCAGTCGGCTTTGGCACGTGCTTATAAAGCCTATAGCGGTCAAACCTTATTACAGCGAAAACAGCAACTCAAAGCACAATCTGAACTATAAAAAAATGCCTTATTCCTACCGTTTTTTTAATAGAGACAAATGTGGACATACACTTTATTTTGGGATTTGGCGGTCCTAAAAAATTCAAAATAAAAAACCTGCATCATGGAGTGCAGGTTTTTGCTATTTCATAAATTTTTGGTTTTAAAAGACAACCTATTTATTTTTATGAATTTTTTATGAATAGAAAGAAGTTTCTCTTGAGTGGTGATATTTTTTTACATAGCAAAATTAGGCATCTTTGATCATTGAGAAAAAATCGTAAATATCAGTAAATGGTGTTCTCGGATTGTTCTGAAAAGATGGGATGCTAAGTTGAATGTAGCGCGAAATGCTCAGGCTCTATTCAATGAGTAAAAAATAGCGTTACAATGCGTTGTCTTGTATTTCTACAAAGCCAACTCCTCAGTTTTTTAATAATTCAAGGAAAGTACAACCCTATGTCACGTTTAGCCACTCGTTTTGGACAGCTTAAATCTCAGCAGCGTAAAGCGCTCGTTTCTTATGTAATGGCTGGTGACCCTCATCCACAAGTAACGGTTCCATTGTTACATCAAATGGTTGAGGCCGGGGTAGATGTGATTGAGCTTGGACTTCCATTTTCAGACCCTATGGCAGATGGCCCAGTGATTGCCCTTGCAGCGGAACGCGCATTGGCTGGTGGTACCAATACCCTGAATGCTTTGAACATGGTGAAAGAGTTCCGCCAGAAAGATACAGAAACACCGGTGGTTTTGATGGGTTATTTAAACCCGGTAGAAGTGATCGGTTATGAAAAGTTTGTATCGTATGCGAATGAATGCGGTGTAGATGGGGTGCTTCTGGTGGACTTGCCGCCTGAAGAAGCTAAAGATTTAGATGACGTTTTGAAAAAATTCGACATGGATCAAATTTTCCTGCTGGCACCAACTTCTACCGACGAGCGTATTCAGCATGTGGCGAATCAGGCCAGTGGCTTTATCTACTATGTATCCTTGAAAGGGGTAACCGGTGCTGCAACTTTAGATGTTGCCGAAGCGGCAGCCCGTATCCAGAAAATTAAAGCTGTGACTGACGTTCCTGTGGGTGTCGGTTTTGGGATTAGCGATGCTGCCTCGGCAAAAGCCATGGGTGTAGCAGCTGATGCTGTGATTGTTGGTAGTGCATTTGTAAAACAGTTTGCGAACCTAGCGCCAGAACAAGCCGTTGTTGAAACGGTCAATAAAGTCAAGGAGCTTCGAGCTGCGCTCGATGAGTTAGTATGAATCAAGAAGTGAAATCAGGAAAAATTCTTAGCCCAGCGACGCCGTGGACGGAACGTCATGTTCCGGGTATTCACACGCCCGATGAGCAAACCTCACTCAAAGCAACATTTACTGAGCCTACGATTGAGTGTCCTGAATGTCACGCACTGGTTACACGTACCGCGATGTCATTTAACGCCTATGTTTGCCCACAATGTGATGAACATTTGCGTATGAAAGCGCGCGATCGCTTAAACTGGTTCTTCGACCAGGTTCAAAATGAACTGGGTCAGGAATTTGTTGCTAAAGATCCGCTGAAATTCGTCGATAGCAAAGCCTATCCGGACCGTATGTCTGAAGCGCAAAAGAAAACCGGCGAAACTGAAGCATTGGTCGTGATGCAGGGTTTGCTGAAAGATATTCCTTTAATCGCATGTGCATTTGAATTCGACTTTATGGGCGGTTCAATGGGTACTGTGGTGGGTGACCGTTTTGTGCAAGCGGCTGAACGTGCCATTAAAGCCAAACAGCCTTTAATCTGTTTCGCAGCTTCAGGTGGTGCACGTATGCAGGAAGGCATGTTGTCATTGATGCAGATGGCGCGTACTTCAGCAGCGATTCAACGCATGAAAGATGCAGGTTTACCGTATTTGGTGGTACTTACTCATCCGGTTTATGGTGGCGTAACCGCTTCACTGGCAATGCTCGGTGATGTGCATATTGCCGAACCTAAAGCCATGATTGGTTTCGCGGGCAAACGCGTGATTGAGCAG
>DKLL01000146.1 GCA_002455755.1 Acinetobacter sp. UBA6641 | reverse complement strand
CATTACAGTAACCGTAAAGTAACTTCACTCTTGACATGAACAAGGTCTAACTATTGGCAAATAGTTAGGCTTATTTTTTTTAAGTTATTGATTTTAATATTTAAGCAAGAAGTATGGGTTTGTTCTATCTTGATATTTAATGTGCTTTATCCGGTACTTTGTTTTTGATTAATCGATTGAATCGACCAAAGCAAAGTGGCTTCAACCTTCGCCTGAAAATTATCCGTTACAGGAGTTTCAAGGCTTGAGTAGCGGTGCTTTTTGAACAGGTAACCGTATTTCTAAAGAAAATGCTTTTCTCTCAGAATTACTTTATAAATATTCTTAACTGTGATTGGTTAATTATATTTTAATAAAAAATAGAGCTTCATCACATTTAAATGAAAGTCCTAATAAAATCAAAGTTTACCAGTTTATAAAATTAAAAAGCTTGGATAAGTTGAATCCTTGTTTATAAAATTCAGCGTTTATTGATATAAAAAATATATTAATTTAATTGGTTTTTTGATGTAAATTTTAATTTTAAAGATTTATGACATAATGATTTCTTACAATTCACAAATAAATAACAAATTAAAAATTATTATGTAATACAAATAAGTATATTTTTATTGAGAATAAAAAATGTGTGCAAGCTAATAAATTTTGCTTTTTATTTTTTTTATGTGATTTAATATTTTTAATATAAATTAAACCTTACTAAATAAAAAATAAATAAACATCCTGCTTTAAAGGACGGGTAATGATTATGAAAATATTAGTGATCAATGTGGGTTTATTTTTTTTGTGTGGGCTGAGCAATGCTTATGCCACCTCGGATGAATGGAGCCAGCGCTGGAAATCGTCAAGTAACCGTTCCAATGAGAATCTGGTCCAGGCCAACCTGATTGAGCTCAAGGATTCTGATTATTATGAGGGCTTGGGCAAGACCACCATCAACAGTACATCGACAAGTTCCATCGGTACGGTGAATACTCCGACCAACAATATCAATATTAGTGGCTCAAACAACGGTGTAGGCATTTCCAGTGAGTTGCAGAATGATGGCACGGTCAGTTCGAATACCACTCAAAATAATCAGCAATGTCCTAATTTAAGCACCCAGCCGGGAGCATCGTTATGCTGAATTTACCGTTCACCCCAAGAAGCAGCTCTTCTTTGGAGATTGCTGTGCCGTTTGGTTATCTTCTGTCAGGCTGCTCCGGCTTGGCACCCTCAAACAGGAAGCCGGTCAGCCCGGGGCAGCCTGTCCTGTTTCAGGCTGGGGTCAGCCTAATGAACCGGCGCGATCCACGGATTATCGAAAGTGAAGCCAAATGGGGCATCCGAGATCCGCGACAAATCAAGGCCTCTGATTATTATGTGACCGGCAGCATTAATAGTCTGGACTTTATTCCTGGCGGCGGGGTGGACATGCAGATTGGCGGAGTTGGACCCAATTACAGTCAGACCCGTATTATGGTGGGACTGGATTTATCCCTGACCGATACCCGGAGCAGTAAAGTGGTGGCCAATGTTTCCCTGCAAAAGCAGATTGCCGCGCAGGATTATGGTCTGAGTGCAGGCCGGTTTGCGGGTCATACTTTATTGAACATTCAGATTGGTAAAGGAGAGCGGGAAGCGACCAATTTTGCCTTGCGCCAAATGTTGAATCTGGCCACCTTTGAATTGCTCAGTCAAGTGATCCCACCGGCAACATTTGAAAGCTGCCGTGCGCAAATACCGCCAGAGTTTGGTCAATTGAGTTTAACGCGCAGTTCGGTTGCGCTGTACAAGTACAAGCAAGACCAGAAGCAAAACCAGAATCAAAACAATGCAAACTCTCCGGGTACTATTTTGGAATCATCTTCAGATAACGGCCATTCCTCCGATGAGAAGAATAAATCGACCAACTCACCCAATAAAGATACCCAGCCGCCTAAGAAAAAAGAATCCGAGGTGATTCAAAATCCTGAACAGGAGCCTGAAATGAGCAAACAGGAGCTGATTAAATACATCAGCAGGAAGCAGGATTCATCTTCTTCAGACAAGAAAAATGACCAAAAAGACAATAAGGACAATAAAGACAAGGACGATAAAGAACAGGAAAAGAGTTCGATGCTATGGGATGCCAATCCTGAGGTGGTGGAAAACTATTGGTCAAGCACGCAGCGCGATTAGAAGAGAGATAAAAATGGGCTCGCTCCCATGATCAGAAGAAGTACTGAGCGAGCAGTACTTCAAAACTCGAAAAGGAAGAACAACTATGAAGAAGACTGTTAAAACAATCGCCTTATCCGTCGCCTTCCTGACCGGTGCCGGCATGGCTAATGCTCAAGATGCTGAAGTCGCTGTTGATACAGGTCTGGAAACGGCCTTGGCTACTTTATCTCAGCAGGTCACAAATGGCTCTGCACTTAACCTTGCAGTCAATACCGCTGATATTAATGCAAGCGTCAACACAGAGGGAGGTTTTGATACCGTTAATAATTTTGAAAATACCATAGAAACATCAGCACTGGGTGCGGTAAATACAGGTGATCTCAGCGTAGAGCAAGGTAGCTTGAGTGTTCTAAGTACCGGAACCCTCAGTGCAACGCTTGAAGATCAACAAAGTCAATTGGAGTCGTTGACTGATACCGAAACGGATACCTCTTCAGAGATTGAAAATACGCTCAGTCAAAGCCTGGATGGGGACTTTAATGAGGAGTTGACTCAAACGCTCAGCAATTACAGTGTAGCCAATGTCGCCTTTAACTCCGGCGCTATTGATGCATCTGTAAATACAATCACAGAAGGAACCGAGAATAACATCAACGGTATCAAAACTTCTGCAATCGGTGCTGTAAACACAGGCAG
>DKLL01000207.1 GCA_002455755.1 Acinetobacter sp. UBA6641 | reverse complement strand
TGGCGGTAATGCAGATCATGATGCTTCGATTGGTGACATCCTGGGGCCATCATTTGCAGCAGAACGTATTCCAGATGTAGTGGAAGAAATTCTGAATACCTATCTTGATTTACGTCAAGATGGTGAAGAGTTTATTGATACATACCGCCGTGTCGGCATTCAACCCTTCAAGGAGCGTGCATATGCTTAATACCGCACTACAAGTGCTCTCTAAAGATGGCACGATTGCAGACAACACTTATCAATTGATTGCTGAAGATGGTGTATTGCCACAAGGTGACGTGGTTTTAACGGTTGAGCAGTTAGATCAGATTGCCAATGTTTCAGGCAAAAAAGCATTGTACTTAACCGTAGATGCTTCGCCTGAAACCCATGAATTTCCGCTGGATCAGTTAGACGCAATCTTTATCGAGTTTGCCGGTTTTAATGATGGCCGCGGTTATTCATTTGCTGCATTGTTACGTCGCCAAGGTTTCCAGGGCGAGCTGCGTGCAACTGGCGATGTATTTAAAGACGTGTTGAATTACATGAAGCGTTCAGGTTTTGATACTTTCGTGATTAAAGAAGGTAAAGATATTGCTGAAGCTGCTGCAGGTTTGGGTGATTTTACCAATCCATACCAAGCCTCAACTGCAGTACCAGAAGCGCACTATCAAACTGGTGCCTGATTGTTTTAAGCAGATGTTAAAAAGCCGGATTGATTCCGGCTTTTTTTATGTGTGTTTAAATAAAAAACCGAGATTACATGGCTTCTAACTGGCAATTGACCATCCATTTAATTCCGAACTGATCGGTAAATGCCCCATAAAGTGCACCCCAAAATGTCTTCTCTAAAGGCATTTCTATTTGTCCATTGGCAGATAATGCATCAAATAAGCGTTTAGCCTTATTTTGCTCATGGGCATTCAGATTAATTGAAATATAATGATTATTCCCTTTGTTGAAGGCAGTATTGTTTTGCGCACAGAATTGAGTACTGCTATCAGATCCCATCAGTTCCATAAATGCATTAATAGGTAAGGATACATGTAGAATAAGATTTTTATCTGTTTCAGAAAGCATGCTGCCTTCTTCAGGTGGCATTTCACCATAACGGGTAAGAGTTGAAAATTCACCCCCGAAAACAGATTTATAAAAATTAAATGCTGCTTCGGTTTCACCTTGGAAATTAAGATAATGATTGAGTTGCATAGCGCACCTTTGTTGTTGTTTTTATGGTTCTAATTTAGCAGGCCTCAGCTAAGTTTTAAGAATAAAAATATAAAAAAATGTAAGCATAAAAAATCCTCCAGATCTGGAGGATTTTTAACTCCCTTTCCCTATGGGCGAGGGATGGGGTGAGGGGTAAGGTTAAATTAATTCAATCGCCACAGCGGTCGCTTCACCACCACCGATACACAGGGCAGCAATACCTTTCTTGCCGCCAGTGCGTTTTAATGCATGAATCAAAGTCAGGATAATACGTGAACCGGTAGAACCGACCGGATGACCCAATGCACATGCGCCACCGTTAATGTTGACTTTAGCCGGATCAAGCTTGAAGTCATCCATAGGGCACATAGTCACCATGGCAAAAGCTTCGTTAATTTCCCACAGATCGACGTCTTGTGCATCCCAACCGGTCTTATTTAAAACTTTTTCAATGGCACCGACGGGAGCAATGGTAAACTCAGATGGATGCTGTGAATTTGACGCATAAGCGACAATCTTGGCCAATGGTTTTAAGCCTTTCGCTGTTGCCTTTTCACTTGAGGTGAGTACAAGAGCAGAGGCACCATCAGAGATTGAGCTGGCATTGGCAGCAGTGATGGTACCATCTTTAGCAAATGCAGGACGAAGGGTTGGAATTTTGGCAATATTTGCGTTAAAGGGTTGTTCATCCTTATCCACCACCACATCGCCTTTACGGGTGGAAACGGTGACTGGAACGATTTCATCAGCAAAATAGCCTTCATTCACAGCTTTTTGTGCGCGCTCTAATGAGCGAATTGCAAATTCATCCATTTGTTCACGTGTATAACCACGTGTATTGGCCATATCCTGCGCAAATGAACCCATGAGACGACCTGTTTCCGCATCTTCAAGACCGTCCAGGAACATATGNNAACATATGATCCTTGATTTCGCCATGGCCCATGCGGAAACCACCGCGCGCTTTAGGTAATACATACGGTGCATTGGTCATCGATTCCATGCCCCCTGCAACTACGATTTCAGCAGAACCGGCTTTAATCATATCAGCTGCTTGCATGACTGCTTTCATGCCAGAACCACATAACTTATTAATGGTGACTGCGCCGGTTGAATCAGGAAGTCCCGCTTTACGCATCGCCTGACGTGCTGGGCCTTGTTTTAAGCCCGCAGGCAAAACACAGCCCATAATGACTTCTTCGACATCAGTAGGTTGTAAGCCTGCACGGGCAATCGCTTCCTTGATTGATGCCGCGCCAAGTTCCGGTGCTGTGACACTGGCCAAGCTGCCTTGAAATCCGCCCATAGCGGTACGTGCACCATTTACAATTACGATGTCTGTCATTGTTCTTTCTCCGAGATTTAATTTTTAGGGAATTATTTTCCAAGCATAAGCAGTATATTGAAAAATGAGCCGGAATAAAGAGCAAGAGCACTACGTCTTTAGACTGACAAGTTCTTAGCAGATGGCCAGGTTTTCTATCCGCATATGCCCCATTGCACTAAGTACCAGTTTCTTGTGATGATCTGAAAATATTGAACAGTAATAAAAACTGCCGTTTGAACCTATCGGAAGACCATTTTCAGCCTGAAAAGTCAAGCTGGGAACCCTTAAAGTTCCTCTCCATTCTAAATGCCCATACTTTAAATTGGTTGATTCTGTATAAATTATTTTTTCACCTGTATCAATTTGTCTATTTTTATTGCTATCCAGGAAAACAAGTAAACCGGCGGTCCATTGGCTTGTTTGACAATTCACCTTATTTTGACTTGGGCACAGTACCACATTGCTATGATAAAGAGCAGCTTGAGATTTGGCGAAATGAATCGTTGCAATCAGTTTGTTGGTAGTGTTATTGACTTCCTGTTTGGGTTTCATTTCTTGAAAATAAGGCAAAGCAATGGTCGCCAGGATTGCAAAAATAGCCAAAGTAACGATTAGCTCAACTAAGGTAAAACCATTTTTTTGTTGAAAAAGCATTTAAAGTGATCCTGTAAGATATTTTTTTTTAATTATTTGTGTTATTAATATTTTGTTTTTTAATTGTTTTTTGTTGGTAATATTTATTACTTAACTTTTAAGAAAGCTGTTAAAATAATTTGCAAGTGACAATAAGCTATCCATAAGAATAAATTGAGTAAAAAATTACCGAATTACAACGGAAATTGTAAGTAATTTTGTCAATAATTTACTTGATTAAAATTATCAAGCACTTGGAAAAAAAATAAAGTGTTTGTATGATTCACTGTGAATAGCTTAAGAATAAAACTGGGGTAAAGGAAAGCCTATCTCAGAAATAGTCAAATTCTAGGCTTGAGCTTGAACAACAATTGTTATCTCTGGAGGATAAATCCATGAAAATGAGTCGTATTGCTTTAGCAATGCTCGTTGCTGCACCTTTAGCAGCTGCTAACGCTGGCGTAACTGTTACTCCATTAATGCTTGGTTATACTTTCCAAGACACTCAACACAACAACAGCCGTGGCAACTTAACTAATGGTGGTCAAGAGCTTCAAGACGATTTGTTCGTTGGTGCTGCTCTTGGTGTTGAATTAACTCCATGGTTAGGCTTTGAAGCTGAATACAACCAGGTAAAAGGTGATTCTGATCTTGTTGGTGGTGGTAGCGCTGACTATAAACAGTCTCAAATCAATGGTAACTTCTATGCTACTTCTGATTTGATCACTAAAAACTATGACAGCAAAATCAAGCCTTACGTATTATTAGGTGCCGGTCACTATAAATATGAGCTTGATAGTGCTGCTGGCCGCGATACTCGTGGTCTTGAAGAAGAAGGTACTTTGGGTAATGCTGGTCTAGGTGCTTTCTGGCGCTTAAACGATGCTTTATCTCTACGTACTGAAGCTCGTGCTACTTATAACATCGATGAAGATTTCTGGAACTACACAGCTTTAGCTGGTCTTAACGTAGTTCTTGGTGGTCACTTGAAGCCAGCTGCTCCTGTAGTAGAAGTTGCTCCTGTTGAGCCTGTAGCTCCAGTTCAACCAGCTCCACAAGAGTTGACTGAAGACCTTAACATGGAACTTCGTGTGTTCTTTGATACCAACAAATCAAACATCAAAGACCAATACAAACCAGAAATCGCTAAAGTTGCTGAGAAGTTAGTTGAATATCCAAACGCTACTGCTCGCATCGAAGGTCACACAGATAACACTGGTCCACGTGCATTGAACGAACGTTTATCTTTAGCTCGTGCTAACTCTGTTAAATCTTCACTTGTAAATGAATACAATGTAGATCCAGCTCGTTTGTCTACTCAAGGTTTCGCTTGGGATCAACCGATTGCTGACAACAACACTAAAGAAGGCCGTGCTATGAACCGTCGCGTATTCGCGACTATCTCTGGTAGCCGTACTGTTGTTGCAGAACCTGCTCAACAAGCTCCAGCTCAATAATGCATTATTGAACTGATCTAAAAAAGCAGCCGTAAGGCTGCTTTTTTTGTAGGCTACATAAGCATAACCTGTTTAATACAGAGTTTTATTTTGATGTTGTTCTAATAAACACCCATATACACAATAAAAAGAGGGTGAAAAAATGACGCACATGTTAACCACCACAGATGGAACCTCGATTTATTACAAGGATTGGGGCAATGGTCCCGTAGTGGTTTTTTCCCATGGATGGCCTTTATCCAGTGATGCTTTTGAAGATCAAATGTTATTTCTTGCCGAGCATGGTTATCGGGTCATTGCATTTGACCGGCGTGGTCATGGACGGTCGAGCCAGCCTTGGGCTGGACATACCATTGATCAATATGCGCAAGATATGCATCAACTCATTGAGCACCTTGGTTTAACTGAGTTTGCTTTAGTCGGACATTCTACCGGTGGGGCAGTGGTCACCCGTTATACGGCAAAATATGGCCAGCATAAAGTCACTAAACTGGCCTTGATTGCGGCTGTTACTCCCTTACTGATTTGGCGAGATGATAATCCACATGGCGTTGATCCAGATATTTTTGATGAAATGCGGGCAAATTTACTGGATAACAGAGCTGATTTTTATCTAGATTTTGCCAAACAGTTTTATGGCTATGACAAACTTTTAAATAAAACCTCGGAAGGTGTGATACAAAATTTTTGGCGGATTGCCATGCAAGGTTCAATCAAAGCACATTACGACTGTATTCATGCTTTTTCAGAAACAGATTTACGTGAAGATTTAAAACAAATCACGATTCCTACTTTGGTGCTGTATGGGACTGCCGATGAAATTGTACCACCTGAAATTTGTAGTCAACAGACAGTCAAACTTCTACAACAGGGTGTAGAAGAGCAAATTAAGGGAGCGCCACATGGATTATGTACCACCCATAAAAATGAAGTCAGTTTCGTTTTGAAGGAGTTTCTGGCACATCACTGATGGTAACACAAATAAAAAAAACAGCCCGAAGGCTGTTTTTTTTGAATACCAGATTTAGTCCTGATCGGGATTCATGGGTTTAACATCCATGTCTTGATAAGAAATCAACTTGGTTTTGTTTTTCCACTTATACCCTAACCAAATCAACAGGAATAATGGAATACTAATATAAGTAGACAGCAGACCTAACCAATCAACTTTTCCACCAATCAGTGCTTCGTAGTTTTGACCCAGAATAATGATTGAACACAGGATAAATGCAAACCAAGGGGCAAATGGGAAAAACTTGGCTTTATAGGCTAAATCTTCCAGTTTATAACCTTGTGCCAAATAACCTCTACGGAAACGGTAGTGTGAAATGGCAATCCCGAGCCAGACAATAAATCCGCACATGCCTGACATATTTAACAACCAGTTAAATACTTGTTGTTCACCAATAAAGGTGGTCAAGAAGCAAAGCGCTGCAATGGCAGTGGTGGCATAGAGGGCATTCATCGGTACGCCACGGGGGTCCAGACGTGCAAATAATTTTGGCGCACTGCCTTTACGTGCCATGTCAAACAGCATACGGGTAGAAGAATACATGCCTGAATTACCAGCAGATAAAATGGCAGTTAAAATCACCGCATTCATCAAACTGGCTGCAAAGGCAAATCCCGCCTGTTCGTATAAGAAGGTAAAGGGTGATAGGGTAATGTCTTCGCTCGATGCAGCTTGTAAAAGGCGAGGATCATCATAGGCCACCAAAGTGCCGATAATGAAAATACACACGACATAAAACAGTAAAATTCGCCAGAAAATCTGTTTAATCGCAATTGGAATGGTCTTTTTGGGATTTTTGGATTCACCTGCGGCAACACCCACCATTTCGGTGCCCTGGAAGGAGAATCCAGCAATCATGGCAACCCCGATTAGCGCTTGAAAGCCGCCGACAAAAGGAGCTTCACCTTTGGTCCAGTTGGCAAAAGTCAGCATATTCGGAGTCAGCATGATTTTTACAATCATGGCAATGCCAATAATGATAAAGACAATGATGGCAATGACTTTAACCAGTGAGAACAAAAATTCACTTTCACCAAAGCCTTTAACTGTGAGCGAGTTAATGGCAAAAATCACGGCAAGAAAAATGGCACTCCAGTAGAATCCGGGAATATCCGGAAACCAGAATTTCATAATGAACTGAACGGCAACCAGCTCAAATGCAACCGTAATGGCCCAGTTGTACCAATAGTTCCAGCCTAAGGCGAATCCAAAACCGCCTTCCACATATTTGGTGCCATAGGTAAAGAAGGCACCTGAAGTGGGATTATGTGTCGCAAGCTCGCCCAGACTGGTCATCAAGAAATAAATCATGATCCCAATCAGACAGTAAGCCAGTAAAGCACCGCCCGGACCGGCATTGGCAATTGTTGCACCAGAAGCCAGGAATAAGCCTGTACCGATAGAACCACCAATGGCGATCATATTCAAATGACGTGCACCCAGCTTACGCTTTAAATGTGCAGATTGAGTTTCGCTCATCCGTTGTTCCTTAAGATTTCTTTTCAGTGCTAGCGAACAGCACTTTAAAGCCTTGTTGATCTGCTTTGGTTGTACACTGGCCAAAGCTTTGTTCAATGAGTAATGGATAATTTAAAAAACGGTTTGCCACAATCCAGAGTTCACCACCCGATTTTAAATGACGGCGTGAAGTCTTACACAAGTTTTCACTGGCATCGTAATTGGTCTGAATGCCTTGATGAAATGGGGGATTGCTGACGATGGCATGCAAGAAAAGCGGCGCATCTTCAATGCCAGTAACCGCAGTAATTTCCAGCTGTTCTGGTGAGAGGCTGTTTTTTTCAAAGGTCATGCGGGTAGAAGCCAAGGCAAAAGCATCGACATCCAGCGCAAAAATGCGGTTTTTAGGATTCAGTTTCGCCAGATAAGCACTGATCACTCCGGCACCACAACCAAAGTCGGCAATTTTACCTGAAGTGACTTGAGATAAAAATGGTAAAAATACTGCTGTACCAACATCTAGGCGATTCTGGCTAAATACACCAGGCAAGGCGCAAATGCTTAAATCACCTTTAGGCGTTGCAACGGTATAGTGCTGCGCCCAATCTGCCAAAGCTTTTTCTTGAGCCGTCGATTCAACCTTGACCTGCCAGAGCTGGCAATGACGTGCACTGNNGTTTAATGGCTTTACCATAAGGCTGGAGCTGTTTGGCTGCGCGTTCAACGCCGCCTTTTTTCTCACCGACCAGAAAAATCGACGCTCCCAGACCTAAGCGGCTGGCTACATTGTGCAGCAGGTAATTTAAGAGTTCCTTAGACTTAGGCACAAAAATAATGGCCTGGTCAAAACTGCCTTCAGGAAGCTCTACACCAAAATGCACATTGGCCTGCTGCAACTGAAAATATTGAAATTCATTATAATTCCATGTCCATAAACATGGGCTGATGTCTTTCTCTAGATTGGAAAGTAAATCATCTGTAGGTGCATTTACCAGAAGCACACGTCCAGAAAGATATTCATGCTGCCGAATGACAACTTCACTTCTTGGATCCATTTTTTATCTCGCCATTGAAAAACTCTGCCCAGACAATGCTGGGCAGAGTTGATGCTGAAATGAAATTATTGCTTCGATTCAGGAAGAATAATATTTAAAAGCAATGCTGCAATACCGCCAGTCGCAACACCAGAACTAAAGATGTTACGGAATAATTCGGGAAGATGTTCCAAAATTTGTGGCACTTGTGCAACACCCAAACCGAGTGCCAGTGAAATGGCAATAATCAGTAGGGCACGGCGATCAAGATGAGTGCCGGAAAGGATATTAATACCCGAGGCAGCTACTGCACCAAACATGACCATGACAGCACCACCGAGTACTGCCTGCGGAACAGCTTGAATCACGCCTGCAACCGCTGGAAGTAGCCCTAAAATGACTAGGAGTGCAGCAATCCAGATACCCACGTAGCGGCTCGCCACCCCAGTGAGCTGAATCACACCATTATTTTGTGCAAATACTGAACTCGGGAAAGTATTGAATACACCTGCGAGTAAAGAGTTGGCACCATTGACCAGTACCCCACCTTTAATACGTTCCATCCATACAGGACCATCGACAGGCTGATTCGAAATTTTAGACGTTGCGGTAATATCCCCAATCGCTTCTAGCGACGTGACCAGATAAATAAAGGCCATGGGAATAAACAGGCTCCAGGAGAAGCTTAAACCAAAATGCATTGGAGTTGGAATCTGAACCATCGGTGCATCTTTCAGGCCTGAAAAATCCAGATGACCCATCAAGCCGGCAAGCGCATAACCAATAATCAGGGCAATCAAAATGGCTGAGCTTTTGATCCAGGTAATGCGGATACGGTTCAAAACAATAATAATCGCCAGTACTGTACATGACATGATCAGGTTGTCTGCATTGGCAAAGGTTTTATCGCCCATGGCCTGATAACCGCCACCCATACTGATTAAACCTTCTTTAATTAAGGTCAAGCCAATCAGCAGAACCACAATACCGGTTACCAGTGGGGTAATCAGTTTTTTGATCCACGGTAAAATGCGTGACACACCCATTTCAATAAATGAACCTGCAATCACCACACCAAAAATAGAGGCCATTACCGTTTCAACCGGTGTGCCGGCAGCGACCATCGCTGAACCAATCCCGATAATAGGACCAATAAAGTTAAAACTGGTGCCTTGAACAATTAAAAGACCTGCACCAAAAGGACCGACTTTTTTGCATTGCAGGAATGTTGCAATACCCGAGATCACCAGGGACATGGAAAGAATCATGTTGGTGTCTTGTTTTGACACACCAAGTGCTAAACAGATAAGCAAGCCGGGCGTGACAATCGGAACAATAATCGCAAGTAAATGTTGCAGAGCAGCCAAAAAAGCGATGAATGGTTTAGGTTGATCGTTTAATCCATAGACTAAATCAAGACGATGTTGTTGCTCGGGAGAGTTTTTTAAATCAGACATGTAAAGAAGGTACAGCAGCAATTTGGCGTTATTCTAATCGAGTTACAGGAGTTTACAAACCAAAAAAAGGACGAATATTCAAAAAAACTTGTAACTGTCAATAAACTGTCACTACTAAAAGTTTAGTTTTTTCTGTATAATTTGCCCTCAAATTTAATACGTATCGAATTTACATGTCAGATATTAAAACTCTCCGCAACATTGCCATTATTGCGCACGTTGACCACGGTAAAACAANNCCGACTTCGGTGGTGAAGTTGAACGTGTAATGTCGATGGTTGACTGCGTACTTCTTCTTGTCGATTCTCAAGAAGGTCCAATGCCACAAACCCGTTTCGTAACGCAAAAAGCGTTCGCACGTGGTTTGAAGCCAATCGTAATTATCAACAAAGTCGACAAACCAAGTGCGCGTCCTGACTGGGTGATTGACCAGGTATTCGATTTGTTCGATAACCTGGGCGGTACTGACGAACAGTTAGACTTCCCGGTAGTTTATGCGTCTGGTCTTCGTGGTGTGGCGGGTCCGTCTCCAGAAGAATTAGCTGAAGACATGACTCCGTTGTTCCAAACGATTGTAGACATCGTTGAACCACCAGCAGTTGACGTTGATGGTCCATTCCAGATGCAAATTTCGTCTTTGGACTATAACAGTTTCGTAGGTGTAATCGGTGTTGGTCGTATCCAGCGCGGTTCAGTAAAATTAAACACACCTGTAACTGTAATCGACAAAGAAGGCAAGACCCGTAACGGTCGTATCCTGAAAATCATGGGTTACCATGGTCTTGAGCGTGTTGACGTTGAAGAAGCGAATGCTGGTGATATCGTTTGTGTAACCGGTATTGATGAGCTGCATATTTCCGACACCATTTGTGATCCGAAAAATGTTGAAGCATTACCACCGCTTTCTGTAGATGAACCTACAGTATCGATGACGTTCCAGGTCAACAACTCACCGTTTGCTGGTAAAGAAGGTAAATTCGTGACTTCACGTAACATCCGTGAACGTCTAGACCGCGAATTGATCCACAACGTAGCACTTCGTGTTGAAGATACTGATTCTCCAGACCGTTTCAAAGTGTCTGGTCGTGGTGAGCTTCATCTTTCTGTATTGATCGAAAACATGCGCCGTGAAGGTTTCGAGATGGGTGTATCTCGTCCGCAGGTGATCTTGAAAGAAATCGACGGCCAAATGCAAGAGCCGTACGAAAATGTAACCTTTGACGTTGAAGAACAGCACCAAGGCGCTGTGATGGAACAAATGGGTCACCGTAAAGGCGAAATGACCAATATGGAAGTTGACGGTAAAGGCCGTATCCGTATTGAAGCGACTGTTCCTTCACGTGGCTTGATTGGCTTCCGTTCTGAGTTCCTGACCATGACTTCTGGTACAGGGATCATGACCTCAAGCTTCTCGCACTACGGTCCAATGAAACAAGGTACTGTTGCAAAACGTCAAAACGGTGTGTTGATTTCTATGGTTCAAGGTACTTGCTTGGGCTATGCATTGTTTACGCTGCAAGACCGTGGTCGTCTATTCGCTAAACCTCAGTTAGAAGTTTACGAAGGTATGATCGTAGGTATTAACTCTCGTTCAGACGATATGGTTGTTAACCCGACTAAAGCAAAACAGTTAACCAACGTACGTGCTTCTGGTACTGATGATGCGTTAACTCTTGTTCCAGCAATTGAATATACGCTTGAACAAGCACTTGAATTCATTGAAGATGATGAACTAGTTGAAGTAACACCTAAGTCAATCCGTATTCGTAAGCGTTATTTGACCGAAAACGAACGTAAACGTAACCGTTCTTAATCTTTTGATTTAATTAAATTAAGAATCGCAAAATGCTATCACGTCAGTGGTAGCATTTTTTTTGTTTATAATTAGAAAAGCAATATGTTCAAGATGTTAAATTCCAAGTAAATTACAGGGAATTATGAGCTGTTATAAATGCATTGCCGCATCATACAGCTCTCAAAATATACTAATAAAGAATGCTTTAAAGATAAACTGGAGAAAGTCATGAGTATTATTCAAGAATTTAAAGAATTTGCCATTAAAGGCAATATGATGGATTTAGCGATTGGTGTCATCATTGGTGGTGCTTTTGGCAAAATCATCGATTCATTGGTTAAAGACATTATTATGCCTTTAATAACCGTGATCACAGGCGGTGGTGTAGATTTTACCCAAAAATTCTTTGTACTGGGCGCTAACCCGGATAATTTACAATCGCTAGATGCCTTAACGAAAGCGGGTGTAAACGTACTGACTTACGGGAATTTTTTAACGATTTTAATTAACTTCTTAATTCTGGCCTGGGTTGTATTCTTGCTGGTTAAACTCATGAACCGTTTACGTAAACAGGAAGGACCGGTAGAGGAAACCCCATCTACGCCGGCCGATATCGAATTGCTGCGTGAAATTCGTGATGAATTGAAAAAACGTCCACAAATTTAATTTTATTTACAAAAAAGGCATCTTGAGATGCCTTTTTTTGATGCACCTCTCCCAATGGGAGATGAGCGGCATTGCCGCGCAAGGGTGAGGGAGTTAAGAATTTTTTCACCTCTCCCTAACCCTCACTTGCGCTAGATATAAAGCAGTGCTTTATCTCTAGCTCAGGAGAGGGAATTTAAATCATGAGGTTTAATCCATCCGGAACTTGATTTCTAACAAATGCCAGCCAAACTGACTTTTAATCGGGCCATGCAGTTCACGTTCAGGCAAAGTAAACACAGCTTTATCAATCGGGCCGACTAACTGTCCTTTTTTAATATCGCCAAGTTCACCGCCTTTCTTAGCCGATGGACAGGTGGAATGCTGTTTGGCAATTTTGGCGAAATCTGCGCCGGCTTTAATTTTCTTTTTCAGCTGTTCGGCCAGTTCTTTATCTTTGACTAAAATATGACGGACGATGGCAGATTTCATGCTTTATTTCCTTTGGATGGAGTCTTGGTCGCTATTTTAACTTTTTTCAAAGGCTGACACTCAGGACAAAATACCGAGGCACGTTGTCCAAGCTTTAGATTTTCTAAAGTGGTTTCACAATTTACGCACATTTCACCGGCACGACCGTAAGCCAGCAAGGTTTGCTGGAAATAGCCATTTTCACCCATGGCATTACTATAGTCACGCAAGGTCGATCCACCTAAATCAATTGCCTGTTTTAAAATACGCTTAATTTCGATGACCAATTTTTCGATTTGAGTTCGACTTAAACTTGAAGCAGGTTGGGCAGGGTGAATACCTAAATTGAACAGACTCTCTGTGGCATAAATATTACCCACACCCACGACAATATGGTTATCCATAATCGCCACTTTGGCGCCGACATTTTTCTTTTTAAATTTTTCAAACAAATATTCGGCATTAAATGCGTCACTTAAGGGCTCAGGACCTAAAGTGTCAATTAATTTTGTTTGAGAGTGTTGATCAAGCCATAAGATGCAGCCAAAACGGCGCGGGTCATGATAACGCAGTTCGATATCTTCAAATTGAATGATCAAGTGATCATGTTTGCGCAGTTCGGTGTTTTTCTCACATAAGCGAAAACTACCCGACATACCCAAATGCCAAAGCATGATGTCATGTTCAAATTCAGCCAGAATATATTTGGAACGGCGGGTTAGCTTAATGAGCTTCTGCCCGGTTAGTCTCTGAATATCTTCAGGAATAGGCCAGCGCAAACTGGATTGACGTACTTCAACATTCTGGACAGTTTGTTCTAGCAGCGGAAGTAAACTTGTTTTAGTCGTTTCGACTTCGGGTAATTCGGGCATTTGCAGTTCAAAATTCTAGAGATGAAGCTAATATCGGGTTATCCGGCAAGGAATACAAGAGCTGCTTTTGAATTGTGCAGAGTGAAGCAAAGATTTTAGTAGAGGAGATTAAATTCTATAAATAGAGTAAAAATATATCAATTGGTATAATTGATCTTCAGAAGGCATTTTCAACATGATGGCTGTAAAGTTTAATATTTTTAATTAAACTTTTGAAAAATAACAATATATATTTATATCAAAACTAATAGTTATTTGTTTTTAATAAATCATAACTTTTTATTTAATTAGTGATAAAAAAATGCTGAGATAAGTGTTTAGAAATAAGTTAATTTTCACATAATAATATCGATTCAATAAATTGATTGCTAATTGAAACTGTGTATTTTCTGGTTTTTCTTATGAAAAAAATTAGTCTAGCTTTATTACCAGCCTTCTTGTTGACTGCCATGACCCAAATTCAAGCCGCTGAAGCATTTGACCCAAATGGTCAGTATTTGTTGGGAGACTGGAACGGTAAACGTACCGAACTGGCGGGGCAAGGGTGAAGTTTGACGCCAATATTGCTATTGACGTTGCCTATTTAGCCGATGGTGGTCGTGATGAGGGGAGTGCCCCAACTGTAGCGAGCCAGTTCTGGTTAGGTTCAACTTTCGATATGGAAAAACTTGCCGGTTGGGAAGGAGTAACCATTCGTGCTGCAGTAAGCGCCCGGCAAGGACAAAGTACCACAGTCGATGATTTACAGGGTGAGATGCCGCAACTTGCCAATGTGCAGGCGAACTTTGGTCGTGGTAATCAAAAAACACGTTTAAGCGAACTGTCGATTGAAAAGAATTTTAAAGAACAGGGTGTAAGTGTCAAAGTGGGGCGTTTAGGTCTGGGCATGGACTTTAACGTGATGGCGTGTGATTTCCAAAGTACCGCTTTTGCGCAGCACAAATGGGCAAATGGCAAGGCAATATCTGGATGAATACCCCTGTTTCACAATGGGGTGGTCGGGTGAAATATCAGGTAACGCCTGAAGTGTTTACCCAAGTGGGCGTCTATGAATATAACCCTGAAAATGCCTTGGAACGTCATGGCTGGAATCTGGATACCGACAATGCTGATGGGCTAACTATTCCTGTAGAAGTGGTATGGCAGCCAAAATCATTTGTGAATGGCTTACCAGGCAGCTACCGTGTCGGTGGTATCTATAACACAGCTGATGATTTGAAAAACCAAAAAGATATTGCGAACACATCTGACGCAAAAAATCGTACATTTGGCGGTTGGTTAGCAGTAGAACAGCAATTGACCTCGCCAGGTTCTGGCAAGCAAGGTTTGCATAGCTTTGCCAACTTTACCTGGCATGACCGTACCACCAATAAGGTCGATAATTCACAGCAAATCGGTGTGAAATATATTGGTCTATTCGATTCTCAGCCGAATGACATTTTAGGTCTGGGTGTAAACCGTGTGCACGTAAATGACCGTGTGACTAATCCTGCATTTAATGCCAGTGCCGAATACAATATTGAATTGAACTATAGCCATTATCCAACCAAATGGTTAATGCTTCGTCCTAACATTCAATATGTTATTAACCCAGGCGCTACAAATAACGTGGACGATGCCTTGGTACTTGGTTTAAGCTCTAAAGTAGTATTTTAATATGACATAGAGAGCTGCCCATGCAAGGTAAATATCACGTGATGCCCATCAATATGACTTTACTTTGCCTGACCGCATGTATCTGCCAAAGCTTATATGCAGAAACAGGTTCTACGGAGCCTGTTTTACTGCCTACCATAAAAATTGAAGCCACGCGTACCGATACTGCTTGGTTGCAAACACCGGCTTCGGTCTATCGAATTGATCAAAAAAACAATGAAAATAATCTAGAGGTCAACCTATCGGAGACCTTAAAAGGCGTTCCTGGCTTACAACTCAACAACCGTGAAAATTATGCGCAAGATTTGCAAATCTCGATGCGAGGATTTGGTGCACGTTCGACTTTTGGGGTGCGGGGCATCCGTTTATATGTTGATGGTATTCCCGCAACTATGCCGGATGGCCAGGGGCAAACCTCAAATTGCGATTTAAGCAGTTTAGNNAACCATGCCGGATGGCCAGGGACAAACTTCAAATATCGATTTAAGCAGTCTAGATCATGTGGAAATACTGGGTGGGCCATTCTCAGCACTGTATGGTAACTCATCTGGTGGGACGATTTTAACTTCGACCAAACAAGGTCAAGGCAAAGATTCTATTGAAGTCGGTTATTCAGGTGGCAGTCACCAGAAAAGCCGTGCCGATATCATCCTACAAGGTGGGGCAGAAAAAGCCAGTGAACCGAGTTATGTGGTGAGTTCATCTTATTTTGATACCGATGGTTATCGCGACCATAGCGCTGCACGCAAAGTTCTCAGCAATGCCAAACTGACCTGGGATTTAGAAGACGGATCTAAAGTCAACTGGATTGTAAATCATGTCGATATCAATGCCGATGATCCGCAAGGTTTGACCCGAGCACAATGGAAAGAAAATCCAAAACAACAAGTCCCATTCTTAAAACAGTTTGATGTACGTAAGGAAATTAATCAGACTCAAACTGGCTTAACCTGGTCAAAACCGATTAATGATCAGCATGAATTATACGGTATGGTCTATGCAGGACACCGTGAAGTAACACAGTACCAATCGATTCCTAAAGGAGTTGCCTCTCCCGATTTAGGATTGGATGATAATGGAAATCCTCAGTCTTCCACATCGCAAATGAACCCGCGTCATGCAGGTGGGGTGATCGATTTTAGCCGTGATTATTATGGTACAGACCTGCGCTGGACAGGCAAGGACTTATTGCCCAATACCCGGTTCACTGCTGGCCTGGCCTTTGACTATATGGATGAAGACCGTCAAGGTTATGAAAATTTTGATAGCAATGGTAATTACGGGACAAAAGGTGATTTACGCCGGGATGAAAATAATACCCTGTGGAATTTAGATCCTTACCTGCAAGCATCTTGGAACTTTTTACCGGCTTGGCGTTTAGATACCGGGCTTCGCTATAGTAATGTACATTACCAATCTAAAGATTCATATTTCAAAGCAGCTGAATATCCTGCAGATACTGATAATGGTGATGACAGCGGTAAAAAAGAGTATAAAAAACTTTTACCTTCTGTTGCATTGAGTTGGGAAATTAGTCCAGAGTTCGCGACCTATATCAGTTATGCCAAAGGTTTTGAGACACCAACTTTTACCGAAATGGCTTATCCAACAGTGGCGACATCGGGAATTAACTTTGACTTAAACCCTGCGATCAGCGATAACTATGAACTGGGCTTAAAATCTCAAAATCGTTTCGGTAATTTTACTGCTGCCATTTTCCAAAGTGAAACTCAGGATGACATCGTATCGGGTGAATCGAACAATGGACGGAATACTTTCCGCAATGCCGATAAAACGCTAAGACAAGGTGTGGAACTCTCATGGAATAAAAATCTATGGCAGGACTTAAAAGCGGAGGCCAGTTATAGTTTTATTGATGCCACTTTTGATGCCGCGATTCCAGCCAGTACTGTGCAGAAAGGTACAAAAATACCCGGCATTGCCAAAAATCAGGCCTTTGCAGCTTTGGGCTGGCAACCGGAAACTGGCTTTAATGCAGGGGTAGATGTCCGTTATATGGACAAAGTCTATGTAGATGATGCCAATACCGATACCGCTCCAAGTTACACGACAGTATCAGCTAATGTTGGCTATATATGGAAGAATGACGATTGGAAAGTTCGTAGTTTTGCTCGGGTGGATAATTTATTTGATCGGAATTATGTCGGTTCCGTGATTGTAAATGACGGTAATGGGCGCTTCTTTGAACCGGCAGATGGTTTGAACTGGAGTGCAGGATTAAGTCTGAGCAAAGCTTTTTAATAAGGAGTTTGGTGTGGCGTTATTATTTCAACCGATTCAATTTGGTTCGTTAAAACTGAATAATAAAATTGTAATTGCTCCAATGTGCCAGTATTCGGCAACTGAACAGGGTGAAGTCACGTATTGGCATGAACANNAACAGCAATGGGCAAATTATGCTCTGTCAGGCGCTGGCATGTGTATTATCGAAGCCACTGCGGTTCAGCCTGAAGGCCGAATTAGTTATGCCGATCTAGGTCTGTGGAATGATTTGCAGCGTGCCCAGATGAAAGCGCTTTTGGCTAAGGTGAAATCTTTATCTCCCATGCCGGTGGCCATTCAACTGGCACATGCAGGACGTAAAGCATCTACGGATAAACCGTGGGATGGAAAAGGTCAATTTAAGCCGAATGAAGCACATGGCTGGCAAACTGTTTCTGCCAGCGAGATTCCATTTCAGGCACATGAACATGCACCGCATGCGCTGACTAAAGATGAAATTCAGAAAGTGATTCAGGACTTTGCCGATGCAGCCGTACGCGCCGTAGATGCGGGCTTTGACTTAATCGAGTTACATGCAGCGCATGGCTATCTGTTGCATCAGTTTATGTCGCCACTCTCCAATNNATTGAAGTGCATGCAGCCCATGGTTATTTGTTGCATCAATTTATGTCGCCACTGTCGAATAAGCGTACTGATGAATATGGCGGCAGTTTTGAAAACCGGATTCGCCTGACGCTTGAAGTGCTGCAAGCCATAAAAAATGCAGTACCTGCGGATTATCCGGTCGGGGTGCGTATTTCAGCGACTGATTGGATGGATGAACAGGACAGCTGGGATATCGAATCTTCGGTTGGTTTATCCAAAGCCTTGCAGCAGCTGGGTGCAGTCTATATTCATGTATCCAGTGGCGGTTTACATGCACAGCAGCAGATTGAAGTTGGTGCCAATTATCAGGTGCCATTTGCCCATGCAATTAAGCAGGCAGTCAATATTCCGGTCATTGCTGTAGGTTTAATTACTGAAGCTGCACAAGCTGAACATATTTTACAAACAGGTCAGGCGGATGCCATTGGTCTTGCCCGTGCCATGCTATACGATCCTCGTTGGCCCTGGCATGCTGCTGCGACCTTGGATGCACCTATTGAAATTTCGCCGCAATATTTGCGTTGTCAGCCGCATGGTTTGAAATCACTGTTTAAACCTTTTCAACACCAAAATTGATTGCTTTAAATGGCAGTGATTGAGCTGAAATAAGTTGATTTAACGACAAGGAGCAGTTGTGGTTTTAAGTGTAATTTTACCGATTTGCCTGCTGCTTCTATTGGGATTTATCTGCGTAAAATTCGAATTTATTTTAGCTCAACATATCAAAGGTTTAAGCCAGTTTGTTTTTAAAATATCCTTACCGGCATTTTTATTGCAAGCATTAGCCAGTAAGCATTTTGATGAAATCTGGCATCCCAGTTATTTCATCGCTTATGGCGGGGGATCACTGCTGGTTTTTGCCTTTGCATTTGTACTGTACCGTCAATATTTTCAATGCCGTTTGACCGAGTCTGGCATANNGGTGCATCCATGTCCAATACCGGATTTATTGGTACAGCCATCCTCATGATGTTGATTGGACAGCATGCAGCAATTTATCTGTCCTTGACCTTGATTATTGAAAACCTGCTGATTATGACTTTGACCCTGATCATTGCCGAAGCAGGCATTCATCAACATCGGGCGACCTCTGGATTGCTCAAGCAGACCTTATACAACGTGATTAAAAATCCGGTCATTTTGTCGATCGTGTTTGGCATGTTGTGTGTGATCTTGAATATCCAACTTCCATCTTCCATTGTTCAGGCTTTGGAGATGTTGGGCAAGACCGCTTCTCCGATTGCGTTATTTGTCATTGGCGGAAGTCTGGTCGGAATGAGCTTAAAAGCGGTAGATTTACAAAGCATGACGTTGGTGCTGATTAAAATTGTACTGATGCCACTGACCATTTTTCTCTTGTTCAGTCTTTTGCCGAATGTCAGTCAGGAAATGCGCTATGCCGGAACATTGCTTGCTGCGTTACCTATGCCGATTGCGTTCGGTATTTTAGGACAGAACTATGGACTTGGGGATAAAGCACTCAGCGCGTTAATGTTAAGTACAATATTAGGCTTCATGCTGGTAAGCGGGCTGATTGCTTTATGGTGGTCATAGATTCTTTTAGCCAATAAAAAAGCCCCATGGTTAGGGGGTTTTTGTCTGGACAATACTTTAGCTTTTCTTTTCAGCCT
>DKLL01000195.1 GCA_002455755.1 Acinetobacter sp. UBA6641 | reverse complement strand
GCATGCTTTATAAATTGAAAATCCCGCCTTAGAGCGGGATTTTTTATATATTTTAAACTGATTATTTGATCAAACCGCGCTGAATCAGTCGGTTAAATAATTTTCCATAGATGTACATGACCTGAGCTAGCAGGTGTGCCTGATAGTGATTCCATAATTTTAAACCGGCAAGATTCACAGCCCACGACAACATGAAGGCACCCACCATATCAATAGGGAAATGCACTCCCACATAAACCCGTGACCATGCCACCAGCCATGCAACTGCCAGCAAAAACCTGCCAATATCCCGTCGCGCCGAAAAATAATAGGCAAAGGCAATGCTGCTAAAAATAGTCATATGATTGCTGGGAAATGACCCGGTTGCTTCGTGTGTGCAATTAAAGTCTGACCGACGGGTATCACAAAAGGACGTGGGGTATTGAACAGGTAAGAGGCTAATTCACTAATTGAAAGAGCAATACAACAAAAGATAAAGCCTTTTAGAATCAAGGCTTTTGAACTTTGACGTCCATAAAGCCAAAACAGGGCAAAGCCAGCAAACAGGACATAAACTAAATCATGGGCGACAAAAGTGGCAAAGTGCATCATTAATGGAGAAGCCTGTTCAGGCACATTCAGGATGCTAAATAGATCAAGATTTAAACTTTCAATGGACATGTAGGATCTGAAGGGATAAAAAAGCAAAGGAGTGCGATAATTTTACAGGAAAAATCCACTAAAATTCTTGATGGGATTGTCGCTATATTGTTGTAAATACCTTATTGATAGCATTAAAAAAAACCGTGTGTTTGCACGGTTTTAAATGAATCTTAAATATTTACTTAAACTGGATTGAACCATTGGCATTGACAGTGATTTTTGATTCACCTGCCTCAACATTTTGAGCATCAGCCGCTTCGGCTCCCGAAAATTTAGCCATATTGGCACGCATCATCACCGGTTGCGGATAATTATTATTGGTATTCAGGTTAAGATTGACCAGGTTATAACCCGTTTTACTCCATGCCTGACTGAGCATTTGGGCGCGTTGCTGGAAATTTTTGGATGCTTCCACCATCAATTCATTTTCTACTTTTTTGCGTTGTGTGTCGGAAACGGTAAAGTTGATGGACTGGGTCTGGAAGTTTTGCTGCAATTCGCTGATCAACTGGCTGACTGCTTTAAAATCGGTACTGACTAGACGAATTTCAGCCCGGCCACGCCATTCTTTTAATTTCTGGCTGTCATTGTCATATACAGGATAGGTGCTTTGCGCACCGGTTTCGACTTTCACTTGCGGATATTTTTTCGCCGCTGCTATGGCTTGATTCATTAATTGTGTGATGAGTGCAGAAAGTTCGGCCGGCTGTTTCTTGCTTCTTTCAATATATAAAACTGCATGCATTTCATCATTGGAAATCTGGCGAGTAGCTTCGGCCTGAACATTAACTAAATTATAGTTGAGTTGTTCTGCTTGCTGCGCAAAAGCAGTCGTTGAAAGTACGCTAGCAAGCACTAGAGAGGAGAGAGTTAAATATCGCATTATTTTTACCTGTTTTTTTGTAAAGAAAGGTTCAGCTTTTAGTATGCATGGTATCGCTACTTCATGAGTATTTTTTGTAGACTTTGTGTCAAGATTGTAAGCGATTATATTTTTCTTAAAAAAAGTACTTGTATATAAAATAATTAAAAATTAAATACTTAAGTTGGTTTGGTTTAAGCGATTACGTTAATCCAATCTTTTGCATAAAAAAAGTATAAAAATAAGGTTTTCTTTAGTCTGTCACACTGTAAGATGATAATTATATCTAAGATTTGGCTTGATATATTTTTTCGATCGGTTTTGGGCAGATAAAGTCATAAAACTTGTTTATTTTATTGAAAAATTCTGTATCATCCGCCGTTTAGTTATGATGTATAAATCAAGTCATCAAACTAGATTCTATAAAGCACCGAGTCAAAGGACCACAAGTCACCCGACTTATTTCTTTCAACCCATATCAGAGATGGTAATTCGATATGAGCGTTTCTTCTGTAAATCCTGCCACTAAGTCTACTAACGAATACTATTTGACTCGCCAAAGCCAGATGGAATCCAATGTTCGTAGCTATCCACGCAAATTGCCATTAGCGATAGCAAAAGCCTTAGGTTGTTGGGTTACTGATGTTGAAGGTACAGAGTACCTCGATTGTTTAGCTGGGGCAGGAACATTGGCTTTAGGCCATAATCATCCTGCGGTAATTCAAAGTATTCAAGATACGCTTGCAAGCGGTCTTCCATTACATACTTTAGATTTAACGACACCTTTAAAAGATGCATTTACTGAAGCATTACTCGAACAGCTCCCTGGCGGGAAAGAAGAGTATTGCCTACAGTTCTGTGGTCCGTCTGGTGCAGACGGTACGGAAGCAGCAATTAAATTGGCAAAAACCTATACTGGTCGTAGCTCTGTGATCAGCTTCTCAGGTGGCTATCATGGTATGACTCACGGTTCTTTGGCCATGACAGGTAACCTGTCTGCCAAGAATTCAGTGAATGGCTTAATGCCTGGCGTACAGTTTATGCCATATCCGCATGAATACCGTTGCCCGCTAGGCCTTGGTGGTGAAGCGGGCGTTGATGCCTTGACTTATTATTTCGAAAACTTCATTGAAGATGTCGAAAGTGGTGTTACCAAGCCGGCAGCTGTAATTCTTGAAGCGATTCAAGGTGAAGGCGGTGTGGTAACTGCGCCGGTGAAATGGTTGCAAAAAATTCGTGAAGTGACAGAAAAGCACAACATTGTGTTAATTCTTGACGAAGTTCAGGCAGGCTTTGCACGTTCGGGTAAAATGTTTGCCTTTGAACATGCGGGTATTGAACCCGATGTTGTGGTGATGTCCAAAGCCGTAGGCGGTAGCTTGCCACTTGCAGTACTGGGTATTAAGCGTAAGTTTGATGCCTGGCAGCCAGCAGGTCACACCGGTACTTTCCGTGGTAACCAGTTGGCGATGGGTACGGGTCTGGCAACGATCAAAACCATCAAAGAACAAAATCTTGCACAAAACGCGCAAGAACGTGGCGATTTCCTGCAAGCCGAATTGAAAAAATTGGCAGTAGAATTCCCATGTATCGGTAACGTACGTGGTCGTGGTCTGATGATTGGTATTGAAATCGTCGATGAGCGCAAACCTGCTGATCATATGGGTTCATTGCCAGGTGACGGTCAATTGGCTGCAGCGATTCAAGCAGCGTGTTTCGATAACAAACTCTTGTTAGAGAAAGGTGGCCGTAACGGTACAGTGATCCGTTTACTTTGCCCGCTGATTATCAATCAGGCTGAATGTGAAGAAGTTATTGTTCGCTTCAAAAAAGCACTTGCTGAAGCACTTGTTGCAACTCGGGGCGCGTAATCATGGTTGATTTTGCAGAACACCGTAAAGCGTTATTCTGCAATGATGCACAATCCATTGCTGACTATCAGTCAGCAATGGATGAAGCGGTAAAAGCCGTTTCTGCATGGTTGCAAAACGACAAAATGTACACTGGCGGCAGCATTAAAGAGCTACGCAGTGCGATTGCATTCCATCCTTCAAAACAAGGTATGGGGTTGCACAAATCACTTGAGCGTATGGTTGAACTTTTCTTAAACAAAAGTTTGAAAGTACATCATCCGCACTCGTTGGCACATTTGCATTGCCCAACCATGGTGGCAAGCCAGATTGCAGAAGTATTGATTAACGCAACCAACCAGTCTATGGACTCATGGGATCAAAGCCCGGCCGGTTCATTGATGGAAGTACAGCTGATTGACTGGCTACGTCAAAAAATAGGCTATGGTTCAGGTCAGGCTGGTGTATTCACTTCAGGTGGTACCCAATCCAACTTGATGGGCGTGTTGCTTGCGCGTGATGCCTGCATCGCGAAAAACTGGAAAGACGAAAACGGTAATCCGTGGTCGGTTCAGCGTGATGGTATTCCAGGCGATGCGATGCGTAACGTCAAAGTCATCTGTTCTGAAAATGCGCACTTCTCTGTGCAAAAGAACATGGCGATGATGGGCATGGGTTTCCAGTCAGTAGTCACTGTTCCTGTGAATGAAAATGCGCAGATGGATGTTGATGCTCTGGAAAAAACCATGGCACATCTTCAGTCTGAAGGCAAGATCGTGGCATGTGTGGTAGCAACCGCAGGTACGACCGATGCCGGTGCGATTGATCCATTGAAAGAAATCCGTGAAATCACCAACAAATACGGCGCGTGGATGCACATTGACGCAGCTTGGGGTGGTGCACTGATTCTGTCGAATGACTATCGTTCTATGCTTGATGGTATTGAGCTGTCAGATTCCGTGACACTGGATTTCCATAAGCACTATTTCCAGACCATTTCTTGTGGCGCGTTCTTGTTGAAAGACGAAGCGAACTACCGTTTCATGCATTATGAAGCGGAGTACTTAAACTCTGCTTATGATGAAGAACACGGCGTTCCTAACCTGGTGTCCAAGTCATTGCAAACCACGCGCCGTTTTGATGCGTTGAAACTCTGGATGACAGTTGAAGCATTGGGTGAAGAGCTTTATGGTTCGATGATCGACCATGGCGTCAAGTTGACCCGTGATGTTGCTGATTATATTAAAGCGACTGATGGTCTAGAGCTTCTGGTTGAACCGCAATTTGCTTCTGTCCTGTTCCGTGTAGTACCGGCAGGCTATCCAGCTGAATTGTTGGATACACTGAATCAAAACGTTGCAGACGAGTTGTTTGCGCGTGGTGAAGCGAATATTGGCGTCACTAAAGTGGGTGATGTTCAATCATTGAAAATGACGACTTTAAGCCCGGTCGCGACTTTAGAAAACGTGAAGAACTTGCTTGGTCTTGTGCTTGCAGAAGCTGACCGTATTAAAGGTCCAATCGCTGATGGTACATATACCCCTGCAATTGATTAATCGATTGAATGGGTAGAAAAAAGGAGATCATTTGATCTCCTTTTTTCTATTTAAAACACAGCATATGCAACATACGCTTACTGCATAAATACATACCTTTTTGGTCTTTGATCTTCTGGTCGGCAGTATCTAAATTAGGAGATATGAAGGAAAAAGGAAGGGGAACATGGAAAAGGTTCAGCAAGCAAAGTCATTAATCAAAGAAGTGATAGACCGGAAAATATCATCTTATCAATGGATGGTCATTTTACTCTGTTTCACCATTGCTTTATTTGATGGTTTTGATACCCAGGCGATCGCATTTACAGCACCCGCCTTATTAGCGCATTTTAATTTACAGCCAGGTGCATTGGCGCCAATTCTAACCGCTGGAATTGTTGGAATGACAGTCGGTGCCATGCTTTTAGGATTGTTGGGCGATAAATTGGGGCGCAGAAAAACATTACTGTTTTGCACAGCCATTTTTTCTACTGCTACGCTTGTTACAGCTTTTGTCAGCAATATTGAACAAATATTTATATTAAGAGTAATTGCCGGTTTGGGCATGGGAGGTGCAACTCCCGTTTTATTAGCACTTGCGGCAGAATATTCACCTCAACGCTTTAAAGGCACCGTAACGACAGGCGTTTTATTGGCTTTGCCTGCTGGAGCAATGCTTGGTGGACTACTGGCTGCAAAAATTTTGCCACTGGTGGGATGGCAGGGTATTTATATTATTGGGGGAGCGCTCCCTCTGGTTTTACTGATTGTATTGTATTTTGTTTTACCTGAATCCCTAGAGTATATGGCACAAAAAAATAGTGCTACGACTATTGCCGCCATACAAAGAATCCTGAATAAAATTTCTTCTAAAACGGTTTCCTTCACACAGGCAGATGTGATCACAGCAAATCCGGCAGAGCAAAACAAAGCGAAATTAAGTATCCTGTTTCAAAACGGATTGGCGCGTACCACAGCTGGCGTATGGGGAACATATTTCTTTAACTGGATCGCTTGGTTCATGCTGTTGTCATGGTTACCTACTATTTTAAAACAGGCAGGTCTGGCACCAGAGCAAGCACCTTATGCTTCTGTCACCGTGAACGCAGCCTTTATCGTTTTTGCCATACCCTTGGCCTATTGGTTACCTAAATTAAATACAGCTAAAATATTAACTTTTATGCTGTTTACAGGACTGGCTGTGGTTATAGGGTTAGGACTACTCATCGAAACTCAGCAATGGGGTTATATTTTTGCACTGATTGCCTTGGCCGGCTTTGGGATTGGAAGTCAGCAACTGGCATTGAATTATTTGGTGGTTGCCGCATATCCAACCCAAGTTCGTGCGACAGCGACGGGTTGGGCCATTGGCATGGGCCGCATGGGGGCAATTATTGGTTCAGCGATTGGCGGGGTTATTTTAACCCGTTATGGCGTAATCGGTTATTTTTATGCGCTGGGCATGCCGTTAATCATCGCATTATGCTGTGTGTTCTTAATCAGATATCAAACATCCATTCAAAAAGGCCAAACTGATTTTGCAGAAATTCCCCACTAGAGGTGACACAAAATGAGAATATTCAATTCAAGTCTATGAGGGCAGTTATGTCCTCATTTATTATTTGTAAGCTATTTATCTAAGCCGCAAACAATGGACTAAAACCTTTTTTACGCAACAGCTTGCGGTACAGGCTGGAACTCCGGTCAGCGGGGAAGTGTGCTTCAAGGCTTAAATCCAGAGGCAGATATTCTGGCTTTTGCGATTCGGATACTAGACGGTCTTCCTCAAAAATTTTTAAATTGAAATCATAAGCTTCTTCAATCGCTAAGTCTTTGTCATAGTTGCGGCAAATTGGGGCGAATAGCCGAGTTGAACGCGCTGTCATCGGAGATGCAGCATTCATAATCACTTGTTTGCTGTCATTNNCGCAGCCATTGAAAGCCTTGCTGACCACGTTGCTCCATGCCAATCGGGTAACGTCCAACACTGCTCCAATAGTCGGCATGAAATCCTGTTGCTGTTTCAATGGTTTTATAGTCAGGTACTTCAGTATTGTCAGGATCCCCAAACGTATCTGGATGAACCCAGGCAAAATGAGCGACATCAATAAAGCCTTCCAGTTGCCGTCCGGCAAAACACTTGAAATCTATGGTCGGGCAGACCAATTGCTGAAAATCGGCATCATCCCAAAAAGGCAGATGCGGAATCGTTGGTTCAGCTTCAAGATTTGCAGTCAGGCTGCACCAGATCAAGCCATAACGTTCTACCGCAGCATAAGTACGTAAATGAAAGCGATCGGAAATTTTATGCTCAGGATGTGCAGGAATGCGGTTGCATTTACCCTCACTACCAAAACGTAAACCATGATAACGACAGACCACGCCTTGTCCGTCATTTTTACCCAGGCTTAAAGGCACTCCGCGATGAGGACATGCATCTTTGGCAACAATGAGCTCATCATCCATTTTATAAATCACCAGTGGCATATCCAGTAACATGGTACCCAGCGGCTGATCAGAGATATCACGGGCCAAAGCAATCGGATACCAGTATTCTGCAAGCAAATGCCAGTCATGTTCCTCAAAGGTCATGTGAACGGGTAAATCCGGATTGAAATTTGGAATTGTTCTACTGTTCATGGTCATATCACTGTCATTATTTATTTTTAAATATATGACAAAGCCGTGTTCTATGAAATTTCAAAGATTTGGACGAGTGATTGCAAAAATTAGAACAGTAAAATTGTGAAAGCGGATTTAAAGCCTAATACTTATGGAAAATAAATCCGGGAAAAGAACAATTTTACTGTCTGTTTATAGAAGAAACACACTGATAGGTAGAAACTTGAAGCAGGAGAAAATGACAGTTTTAAGAATTATTACAAATCTAGGCTTAAAAATAATGCTTAAACAATATTTCTATAGATATTTTAATGGTTGAATTTAAACAATAATTTTAAAAATCATACAAAAGAAATGAATTATCATCAAAGCGTCACAATGCTGTAACTTGCTTGTCATATTCTAAAATCAAAATGCAATTATCGAAATAAGTACAAAACTTTATAAAAAGTAGCGTACTTCAAAATTGCATCTATTGAAGAGAGAAAAGAATGCGCTTAAATTACATCGCACTTGCTTTAGCACTTTCAGGGGCAGCTGTAGCAACAACAGCAAATGCAGCTCGTGACACCATCCAGATTGCTGGTTCTTCAACTGTTTTACCTTATGCAAGTATTGTAGCAGAAGAATTTGGTCATACTTTCCCGCAATTTAAAGCACCGGTGGTGGGTTCTGGTGGTACATCTGGCGGTTTAAAACAATTCTGTCAGGGTGTAGGTGACAATACCATCGACATCGCCAATGCATCTCGTAAAATTAAAGATACTGAATTAGCCGCATGTAAAAAAGCTGGCGTAAATCAAGTCATTGAAATTAAAGTAGGTTATGACGGTATTGTATTTGCGTCTAACTCAAAGAAAGCAGCTTATAAACTACGTCCACAACATGTATTTGCAGCACTGGCAGCAGAGTTACCTTCAAATGGAAAATTGGTTCCAAACCCGTATACACGCTGGAACCAGATTGACAAGTCACTTCCAAATGAACCGATTACTTTAGTAATTCCAGCTTCTAACCACGGTACACGTGAAGTGTTCCAGGAAAAAATGGTTGAAGCAGGTTGTGAATCTTATGAATACTTCAAAAACTTAGATAAAGATGCTCAGAAGAAAGCATGCTCAAATTTCCGTAAAGACGGCAAAGTGATTGAGATTTCTGGTGACTATACTGAAACATTGGCACGTTTAAAAACATCTCCAAGTGCAGTAGGCGTGTTTGGTTTAGGTTTCTATGATCAAAACCGTGACAANNTGTACTTTTACGTAAAAGGTGAGCACCTTAAATCAATCAAAGGTTTACAACAGTATTCTGAATATTTCCTGAACAAGAAAGTTTCAGGTAAAGGTTCTAAACTGGAAAAAGCTGGCCTGATTTCTATGTCAGATAAAGAACGCGCCAAAGTTCTTGCTGCACTGAAAGCTGGTAAAGCGGTGTAGTAATCAGGATGAATGAGCTGACGGTAGAATAAGTTCTACCTTCAGCTTTTTTGCATAGACAAGTTTTTCAAAGCATGAAAATTGAAAAATGCTGGAGAATACATGAATCTGCTACTTATGGGTGTGTTATTGGCATTGATCGCCATCGCCTATCAAATCGGGTTATCGAAAAGCCGTAACCTAGCAGGTAAGGGAAATAACTCTGCGAAATTGCATTCACGTCCCGGATATTACGGTGCGTTGGTGGCTTTATGGTGTGGTATCCCTGCTTTTTTAATTTTACTGGTTTGGAATATTGTAGAACCGGACATTCTGCGACATGTGGTGCTCAATAATGTGCCTGCAAATATTGCAGCGACATTGGATCGTGCTGGCCTAGAAATGCTCATTGATCGTGTTCAGGCGATTGCCTCGGGTTTTGGGGTGAGCGATCAAGCCGCAGCC
>DKLL01000196.1:9412-9735 GCA_002455755.1 Acinetobacter sp. UBA6641 | reverse complement strand
CATCTCAATCATGACATCGGAACTATCCACCCCGACTACCGAATGCCCGTGTTCAATCAAATACGCCGCAACCGGTTTTCCCGAGCCACAGCCTAAATCCAGTATTTGAGCATGTTCAGGAATCAGCGAAAGAAAATGATTAAGCCAGGTTTTTTCATACAGGAACTGACCGCGCAATTCAGTCCATGCATATGCATGTTTTTTATAAATTTTAATAATATTTTTCGCAAACTCAGATTGATCTTTCATGAGCGGTTTTTTCTAAATACCAATCACAATAGTATAGGCTTATTTATAGCTGGATTTGAAGATTTGAAGATTTG
>DKLL01000196.1:0-9310 GCA_002455755.1 Acinetobacter sp. UBA6641 | reverse complement strand
TGAAGATTTGAAGATTTGAAGAAAGTATCATTTTTATAAAATTTAAAGCAAAAAAAGAAGATAAAGCCTTATGCCTGATCTTCTTTCTGACCGTAAAACCAGGTTGCCGCGATATAAAGAGAGAAACCAACAACTGAAAGGATTGAAGTAATCATATACTTAATACACTCAAGATTTGATCCGCTCATTATGTGAAATTTTTATGACAGTTATATGACAAACGTGAAAGATCAGAAATATAAAATATATAAATAAAAATCAAAAACTTAGTATGTATTTATTTTTAAAGTGATCTTTTTTATAAGAAATATGACAGTAAAATACTCATATTTCTAGCAAATGTGGCAATAAAACAGTCCTATAAAATGCACTATTAAACTTTCGGCCAAAGATCAAGCAAAACGCCCACAAAACTTGCTTTTTATCTTATAATTTAGCCCGCTAGCTAACAGCCCGCTCAAGAGATATTTGATATGACAACTATTATCAAGCAAGATGACTTNNTTAATTAACTCTCGTATGTGTGCAGAAGGCCATCGTCCTATCTGTCAAGATACGGGTATTGTGAACGTATTTCTTGAAGTGGGCTTAGACGTTAAATTTGATTTAACCATGAGCCTGGACGATGCAATTAACGAAGGTGTTCGTCAGGGTTATTTAGAAAACTCAAACATTCTGCGTGCATCTGTTTTGGCTGATCCTGCTTTTGGCCGTAAAAATACCAAAGACAACACCCCTGCGGTAATTCACTACAAACTCGTACCGGGTAATAAAGTCGATATTACTGTTGCTGCCAAGGGTGGCGGTTCAGAAAACAAATCTAAACTTGCCATGTTGAACCCTTCTGACTCAATCGTGGATTGGGTACTTAAAACTGTTCCGACTATGGGTGCAGGCTGGTGTCCTCCTGGTATGCTCGGTATCGGTATTGGCGGCACTGCTGAAAAAGCCATGATGCTTGCCAAAGAAGCATTGATGGAAGAAATCAACATGGACGAACTCCTTCGCCGTGGCCCACAAAGCCAGATGGAAGAGCTCCGTATCGAAATCTTCGAAAAAGTAAATGCTTTGGGTATTGGTGCGCAGGGTCTTGGCGGCTTAACCACTGTTCTGGATATCAAAATCAAAGATTATCCATGCCACGCTGCGGGCAAACCGGTCGGTATGATTCCGAACTGTGCTGCAACCCGTCATGCACATTTCCAGTTAGACGGTACGGGCGTTGCTCACATTCAGGCACCTAAACTTGATGACTACCCTGCTGTAACTTGGGATTCTTCATCTTCTAAACGTGTTGACCTGGACAACATCACGCAAGAAGAAATGAACTCCTGGAAACCAGGTGATACTCTTCTTCTTAACGGTACCATCTATACCGGTCGTGACGCTGCGCACAAACGTATGGTTGATATGTTGAACAAAGGTGAAGAGCTTCCTGTAGACCTTAAAGGCAAGTTCATTTACTACGTTGGCCCGGTAGATCCAGTGGGCGACGAAGTGGTTGGTCCTGCTGGTCCGACTACTGCAACACGTATGGACAAATTTACTCGCCAAGTGCTTGAAGCAACTGGCTTGTACGGCATGATTGGTAAAGCGGATCGTGGTCCTGCTGCTGTTGAAGCAATCAAAGACAACAAAGCGACTTACTTGATGGCTGTGGGCGGCGCTGCTTACCTGGTATCGAAAGCAGTTCGTGAAGCTGAAGTTGTGGCATTTGCTGACTTGGGTATGGAAGCAATCTACAAATTCAAAGTTGAAGATATGCCAGTATCTGTAGCGGTTGATGTGAATGGTACTTCTATTCACGCGACTGCACCAAAAATCTGGCAAGCGAAAATTGGTAAAATCCCGGTAGTAGATGCTGCTGCGAACTAAGATTCCAAGCTAAAAAAGCACCCATCAGGGTGCTTTTTTATTTTCTGAATCAATATTTCTTATATCAGAGCGCATTAAGCTGTTATTCCNNTGAATGAATATTTCTTATATCAGAACATATTGAGTTGTAATTTCAACTTAAAATTTCTTTAAATCTTTTTACCAAGTCAGCGGATTCCAAAGTTTAAATGGTTTGGTCAACTGTACATCTTCTGCTGGATCATATTTTGCCGGCTTCAGTTTTTGCGCTTTCTTACGTACCTTACCGCTATTCTGATCTAGAGCTACAAAGTTATAACTTTCCGACTTCAGCTGGGTATAGGCAATTTCGTTTAAGCCCGTTTTTTCAGGCACAAACATTAAAGGTCCAGAAACCTCACGACGGGTACTTAAATTTTCTTCATCATATTTAATATAATAAGACTGTCCTGCCTGCACGGTAAAATCCAGATATTTGGGCTTTTGAAAATGTTGCACACCCAAAGGACGGCTGGTGGATATGCGATATGTTCCGACAGGTAATTCAACCCAATAATAATGATTGTTTAATAAGCTTGGAATACGCTCACTATTGATAAACAAACTGGATGCTACAATTTCCTGGCGGTTCCACTTACTGTCAGGACGGTATAAATAGACAATTGCCGCCTGATCACTTTGTGCCTGAACCGGTTTAAAACGCTGACCTAGTTTCTGGTTGACCCAGGCACCGATGGTAAACATGCCGAAACGGTACTGTTCCAACAAACTGGGTTCATGTTCAGTATTGACAGGTTTTAAAGTTGAAGTGACTTCGGCATGTTGCATCGCAGATTTGCCATGACATCCCAATAAAATAAAGCTTGCACAGACTGCAATACAGACTCCACGCATGATTTTCCCTCACCGCGTATTTTTTATTTTTGTACTCAATTAAAATTTCATTCTTCGCTATATTGATCGCGACACTGATTTGAGTTAGTTGATCTTTTTTAGGCGTCCACGCCTAATCATTGAGATTAACATTGCGCTTTATTTTTGGAAATAAAAAACGTGCGAAAACACCAGTTTTCCGCACGTTTCTGACGAATAGCGAGTTAAGCAGATTTCGAGTTTACCACTTTTAAATCTACTTTAGAGGCATCTTCAGTGTCTAATTTAGGTTGGCGTTCTGCTTTTAGCACTGGTTTTCCTTCGCCAGAAATCACGGCATCATTTACTATCACCGTCCCGATATCAGTACGGCTTGGTAAATCATACATGGTTTCAAGCAATGAATTTTCCAGAATTGAACGCAAGCCACGTGCACCTGTATTACGCTCCAAGGCTTTTTTCGCCACGGCACGTAATGCTGAATCTTCAAAGACCAGATCCACATTTTCCATATCAAACAAATATTGATATTGACGGGTTAAAGCATTCTTCGGTTCAGTCAGAATCTGCATCAAGGCTTCTTCATCCAGTTCATCCAAAGTTGCAATGACCGGTAAACGGCCAATAAACTCTGGAATCAAACCAAACTTCACCAGGTCTGTTGCTTCAACCTGACGGAACAAATCAGACAATTTACGAGTTTCGTCTTTCTTCTTCACTTCAGCCGTGAAACCGATCCCACCTTTTTCCTGACGCTGTTGTACGATTTTCTCCAGACCAGAGAAGGCACCGCCACAGATAAACAGGATATTTGAGGTATCAATTTGAATGAACTCTTGTTGCGGATGTTTACGACCACCTTGAGGTGGAATTGACGCAACCGTACCTTCGATCATTTTCAGTAAAGCTTGCTGAACACCTTCACCGGATACATCACGGGTAATTGACGGGTTTTCAGATTTGCGGGTAATCTTGTCGATCTCGTCGATATAGATAATCCCTTTTTGCGCTTTTTCTACATCATAATCCGCTTTTTGAAGAAGCTTCTGTACGATATTTTCAACATCTTCACCCACATAACCGGCTTCGGTCAGTGTGGTTGCATCTGCCATGGCAAATGGAACATCAAGCAAACGCGCTAAAGTCTGTGCAAGTAAGGTTTTACCTGAACCTGTTGGCCCAACCAAAAGAATATTACTTTTCGCCAGTTCAACAGCGTTATCAGGTTTATGTCCCGAATGAGTCACTTTTAGACGCTTGTAATGGTTATATACCGCAACCGAAAGGGTTTTCTTGGCAACATCCTGACCAATCACATATTGATCAAGTGCAGCACGAATTTCGTGTGGTTTTGGCAAAGGCTTACTTGCCCAATCACCAGATTCAACTTGCTGGCTGGTTTGGACTAAATCTAAGCATACGTCCACACACTCATTACAGATGTAAGCGTCCTCACCTGCAATCAGTTTCCCGACTTCAGACTGCGTTTTACCGCAAAATGAACAATGCTTTTGTCCTTGAGGATGGTCGGACATATTCACTCCAATATAAAAATCTGAAAATTATGGACGTTTACTTAACACTTCATCCACGAGACCGTATTCTTTAGCAGCCTGTGCTGTCATAAAGTTGTCACGGTCAGTATCTCTGGCAACAGTTTCATAGTCTTGACCACTATGCTCTGCCATCAAACGGTTTAAACGTTCTTTAATGAATAGAATTTCACGCGCGTGAATTTCAATATCCGATGCCTGACCACGGAAACCACCGAGCGGCTGGTGAATCATCACACGGGCATTTTCCAAACAATAACGTTTACCCTTAGCACCTGCATTGAGCAGGAAGGCTCCCATAGAGGCTGCCTGCCCCATACAATAAGTCACCACATCCGGTTTAATAAACTGCATGGTGTCATAAATCGCCATACCTGCAGTCACTGAACCACCTGGTGAATTAATATAGAGGTGTATATCTTTATCTGGGTTCTCTGCTTCTAAAAACAACATTTGCGCAACAATTAAATTTGCCATGTTGTCTTCAACTTCACCGGTTAAAAAGATGACGCGTTCACGCAAAAGACGTGAGAAAATATCGAAAGAACGCTCACCACGAGAAGATTGTTCTACCACTACTGGTACTAAAGCGTTATCAATTGTTGGAACATACATACGTTATTTATTCCTAAATTTTTTGTTACTCAACTCATAGTCACAATATGAGGGATAATTGCCGAAAATGCAAAAGATTACCAATTAAATAACAGATATTTTTTATATAAGCATTGTGAATTCAGGACAGGTTCAGGATAAGCCTGTAAATAAAAAAAGGCGCATGATGCGCCTCTTTTCAGTCAGCTAAACTTAGCCTTGTTGACGAGCTTGTTGCTCTTTCAATAAGTCTTCATAGCTTACTTTTGTGTCAGTCACTTTAGCAGATGCCAAGATGTGATCAACAACCTGATCTTCTAATACAACAGCTTCGATTTGAGCACGTTGCTGTTTGTCATTTTTGAAGTATTCAATCACTTCGGTTGGATCTTCGTAAGAAGACGCCATGTCTTCGATATAAGCTTCAACACGGGCAGGATCTACTTCAATTTTAGCATCAGCTAAAATTTTGCTCACCAACACGCCCAGTTTCACAGATTTTTCAGCTTGTTCCTTGAACAGGTCATCTGGAAGCATGCTGCTGTCAAATGCTTTCGCACCTTGAGCACCAAACTGTTGAGTGAACTGTTGAATCATTTGCTGACGTTGACGGTCAATTTCTTGAGACAACATAGCCGCAGGAACTTCAACTTCGTTGGCAGCTACAAGGGCATCAAAAGTCGCGCCTTTTACCTGGTTACGAAGACCATTTTTCACTTCACGTTCCATGTTTTTACGAACGTCAGCTTTTAATTTTTCAATGCCTTCTTCTTCAGTTAAACCAAAGATTTTCAGGAATTCTGCATCAACTTCCGGAAGTTTTTGTTTTTCAACAAGCTTCACAGTGATTTTGAACTGAGCTGCTTTACCGGCAAGGTTTTCAGCCTGGTAGTCTTGAGGGAAAGTAACATCAATCACTTTCTCTTCGCCTTTCTTCATACCAACGATACCGTCTTCGAAGCCAGGAATCATACGGCCTGAACCTAGAACAAGCTTAAAGTCTTCGGCAGCGCCACCTTCAAACTTCTCGCCGTCTACAGTACCTTCAAAGTCGAAAGTCACTTGCATGTCTTTTTTAGCCATGCCTTTAGTTTCAGTCCAAGAAGCACGTTGCTTTTGAAGGTTTTCGATCATTTGATCAACGTCTTTGTCGTTGACTTCAGTTGCTTTACGTTCAACTTCTAGACCGTCAAATTTAACGTTAACTTCTGGATAAACTTCTACAGTTGCTTCATAAACAAGAGCATCTTCTTTATTTTCAACTTTTTCAATGTTTGGCATGCCAACAGCATTGATTTTCTCTTGTTGAATCGCTTCGAATACTGTGTCACGAATTACATCGTTCACAACTTCTTGATAAATGCTTGCGCCATATTCACGACGTACGACATTTAAAGGCACTTTACCTGGACGGAAGCCGTTGATCTTCACAGTTTTAGCAGTGCGTTTTAAACGAGCTTCAAATTGTTCGTTCACACGGCTCGTCGGTACAGATACATTTAAACGACGGGCAACGCCCGAAACCGCTTCAGAAGTTACTTGCATGGCTTCCTCGATATAGAAATAGTAATTGCAATTTTTTAAAGTGCCACATTATATGACAACATTGAAAGATATACAAAACAGGATGATTTAACCATTAAATTTTAAGCATTCTGATCAGAAAAGTCTGGCTTGATTACAACTTTGAACATCTGTGATGTATAAACATCGCCATTTTATATATTCTTTTACTGCTCCAGCTGATCTTTTGCTATTGGATCCTTTTATTTCATCATTTTTATTATTTTTTCTGGTCACCTTCTATTACTCTTATTTAACTCCAAATTTTATTTCTTTTTATATAATCAGATTCTGCATAACACTTTCGACGTAATCCCGAATAAAGTTTACTGGGCGATGAAAAGTCATGATACCGTCATTTCTTCCCTTCCTTTCATGATTTTGTCTAATTATTCAATGCATTCTAAAAAGAGCTTTTAGCAGAATTTTATGATCCAATCCCCTCTCTCCATCTTTAGAGATCAAATTGACTGAAGATCAGGAATATGATTCAAAATGAAGTTTATATGATTTGATTCACCAGAGAAATTGAGAACAAAAATGAAATATTTGTGACTAATTTGCCGCATAACTGTTAAAAGAAATTAACATCAGTATTCCCAATTAAAAACATTGAAACAAACAAAATATAAAATGTAAAATAAAATTAATAACTTATGTTAGATCGGTTATATTATTACATTTTTATAAACGATTAATATTAGAATATCAATTTCAAATTACAATCACTATTAATAGTGATAAAAAATAAGAATCATTATTATTCTCATACATTTTTACAATACATTTTTTGAGTTCAAAATGGCCTTTATCAAAACACGCAAAAAAATCGTATCTTCTGCGATTGTGTCTTCACTTTCAGTGATGGCTGGTAATGCAATTGCACAAGATCANNCTGGATACCCCTAAATCGGTTTCTGTCATTTCCAAGCAGCTGATTGAAGATACTCAAGTGACAACTTTGAGCGATGCTTTGCGTACAGTGCCCGGAATTACTTTAGGAGCTGGTGAAGGTGGTAACCCGAATGGCGACCGTCCATTTATTCGTGGTTATAGCTCTGAAAGTTCGATGTATGTAGATGGCGTACGTAGTTCGACCTCACAAAACCGTGAAATGTTTGCAGTAGAGCAGGTTGAAGTCACTAAAGGCTCAGCTTCTGCTTTAGGTGGTGCGGGTGCTGCAGGTGGTAGCGTTAACGTGATTTCTAAAGTTGCTAAAAAAGGTGACTTTTTGGAAGGCTCAGTTGGTGCAGGTACAGACAGTTACCAACGTATCACTTTAGATGGTAACAAAGATTTTGGTAATGGTATTGCAGCCCGTGTTGCAGTATTAGGACACCACAATGAAAAAGCTGGTCAGGCAGATGGTGCTGAATATGCCCGTTTTGGTATAGCACCAAGCATTACCTTTGGCCTAGACACTCCTACTCGTGCAACTTTAAGTTATTACTACTTAAAATCTGACGATACCCCAGATTCAGGCGTTCCTTATTGGAATGGTTCGGCTGCGATTGGTAAGCCTTTAAATGCCAAACAAGGGATTTACTATGGTTGGTTAGACCGTGATTTCCAGAAACAGGAAAATCAAATTGGTACATTTAAGTTAGAACATGATTTAACTGACAATTTAACCATCAGTAATACAGCTGTTTATAGTAATTCTAAAAATAATTATGTCTGGACCCAGCCAGATGACTCAAAATTAAATATTGGCAATACACCAAATGCTCAAGTGGTACGTCGTGCAAATGCGCGTATTACCGATACAGATTCATTTAGCGATCAACTTGCATTAACCGGTAAATTTAATACCGGTGCCCTAAAACATAGCTTTAATGTGGGTGCTGAATATTCTAAACAGGAATCTGATAAAGGAAGTTATTTACTTACCGATTTAGGTCAAGCAGCAACTTCAACTCTTCCAGCTAGCCTTAATCCACCTAAAGGATGTAGCACTTTTACCAATGTTACTTCAAACTATTGGTGTACAAGTGCTTACAACCCTAATTCAAAAGACCCTTGGTTAGGAAGTATTGCAGAAAATAAAGCCGTAACCACTACGACAGCTGAGACAACTTCAGTATATTTACTGGATAGCATTGAGTTTAACCCGCAATGGTTATTAGATTTAGGTTTACGCTGGGACAAGTTTGATACTGAACTTAAAACCAATGCGACCGGTGCAAAAATTGAAAGTAATACAGACTTTTTCTCTTACCAAGCAGGTTTAACTTTTAAACCACGTCCAAATGGTAGTATCTATACCAGCTTTGCAACTTCAGCAAACCCGGTAGGTGTAGATGCAGGTGACGGTTCTGAAACTGCATTAACAGCAGTGAATAAAGATATCGATCCGGAAGAAAGCCGTACTTTTGAAATTGGTACCAAGTGGGATCTGTTTAACGAAAAATTAAACTTAACTGCAGCAATTTTCCGTACAGAAAAACAAAATACTCGTATCTCGCTTGATGCAAATACCACAACAAATGGTGGTGCGAGTAAAGTTGATGGCTTGGAACTTGGCTTAAACGGCAACATTACCGACAAGTGGGCTGTTTCTGCTGGCTATACCTACCTAGATAGTGAAGCGACCAAGAATGGCGTAAGCTGTCGCGGTACAACCTGTACAGACCAAACTGTTTATAATGGCAATGTAATGCCAAACGTTGCGAAAAACAGTGCAACGCTTTGGACCACTTACCAAGTCTTACCACAGTTAACGCTTGGTGCGGGTGCAATTGCTATGGACAAAGTTTATGGCGACCTAGCCAATACCAAATATGTTCCAGGTTACGTACGTTACGATGCCATGGCTCGTTATAACGTCAACAAAAATGTTGACCTGCAATTAAACGTCAAAAACCTGTCTGACG
>DKLL01000124.1 GCA_002455755.1 Acinetobacter sp. UBA6641 | reverse complement strand
GTGGGTATTTCAATATTAACCACATTTGCCTTCTATATTTTTGTGATTTATGTTCCGACCTACGCGATTAAAGTGCTGGGTGCCGAGCCGCAAACAGCCTTTGCTGCGAATACGGTTGGCTTGATTATTTTTATGCTGTGTCAGCCAGTTTTTGGGTGGCTATCAGATAAACTTGGCCGTAAACCGCAACTAATTGTGTTTGCAGTTGGATATTTGCTTTTCTTTTATCCAATCATTAAATGGATGGATGGANNTGAACATTTAGCTCGATTTTATTGGTCGAACTTTTTGGACTGGTTTTATATGCTTTATATACCGCCATTGGCCCAGCGGTCATGTCAGAACAGTTCCCAACAGAAGTTCGAGCGGTGGGTATTGGCGCACCATACAATTTGATGGTGGCTTTACTCGGCGGTACAACACCTTATGTACTGACTTGGCTGCAAAGTATCGGTAAACAGGATTACTTTTACTTTATGGTTTTGGCCGGTGCTTTATTAACGTTAATCACATTTATTAAAATGCCTGAAACGGCAGGAAAAGGTTTGGAAGATATAAAATGAATATAGTGAATTTATCTGCACTTGAGCTAGGTCGTCAAATTGCCTGCAAAAAGATAACTTCAGTTGAGTCAGTTCAATTTTATATTGATCGAAACCTGAAATTTAAACATCTTGATTGCATTTCAGAATTGTTCGAATCAGAGGCTTTGGAACAGGCGAAACATTTAGATGAGCTGCTTCAACAGGGCATACGCTTGAGTCCATTTCATGGTATTCCTGTTTTATTGAAAGATAATCTGGATGTGGCAGGTCATATCACGCATGCTGGAACTGTTTATCTTGATAAAGTAGCGCAAGCGAACTGCGAACTTGCCGATCAGTTACAGGCATTGGGCTTGGTTATTTTGGGTAAAACTAAAATGACGGAATTGGCATTTGGTTTGTCAGGACAAAATCCAATGCAGGGCACACCGAAAAATCCATGGGCTGAACAGCAATTTGCACCGGGCGGATCTTCATCCGGTTCAGCAGTTGCTGTGGCTTCCGGACTGTGTCCCTTGGCATTTGGTGGTGATACTGGCGGTTCAATTCGCACACCTGCTGCACTGAATGGTGTGTTTGGATTTAAGCCATCGACTGATAAAATTTCAGGCAACGGTGCCGTGCCTTTATCCAAAACATTGGATACATTAGGGCCATTTGCGCGCTTTGCAGCTGATATCAGTGTCTTGCTTGAACTTTTAAGTGACACAAATGCTGAGCAAGCTTCAGCTGAAAATACGATTTACGCTTTGGATGAATCAGCATTTCCTCATCCGCTCGAGCCAGAGGTATTGACATTATGGCGTGAAGGTTTGAAACGGATAGAGTCTTTGGGGATTAAAATTAAAAATTGGCAACGGCCTTTAAATTTTAATTTCCATGATTTATCAGATCGAACATCTGACATTATTGCCTATGAAAGTTATTTATATCNNTTTGGCTGAAAATAATGAAACGCTTATGTGGAAACAGGTTCGACAGCGCATTCTACGTGGCAAGGAGATCACCCAACAACGATATGAGACATTGATTGCGGAGCGGACTCAATTTCAGCAAGAGTTTAAAGCCTCTTTAAAGGGGCAATGCTTGTTATGTCCAGTCAGCCCATTTGTTTCAACAGTGTCGAGCTCGACTGATACAGAGTTTAGTCACGTTGGTGAATATACCCGGCCATTTAACTATCTGGATGCACCCAGTTACGCTTTTCCAATCACACAAAGTGTGAATGGCTTACCCATGGGAATTCAGTTGGTCTCATATCGGAGTAATGATGTCGAGGTGATGAATACTGTGCAAAAAATTGCGGATGGCTTAAATATTCATTCTATTTTTCCGCCGCTTTGTCAGCATTAAAATGTTCGATTAACTCGAAGCTTCAAGAAAGAACCGCATATGCAGTTCTTTTTATTGAGATTTATAGTTGTTTTAACTGCTGCGATCCAATCCAGTGTTTAGAGAACTGATAGGCTGCACGGCCTGAACGTTGTCCGCGTCCTTGGCACCATCTTAACGCTTCGGCACGTACTTCATCTGTCATTGGCATATCGGCTTTTGCTAAATAGTGCTGCACGATTTCCAGATACAGGTTTTGATCCATAGGATAGAACGATAGCCACAGGCCGAAACGGTCAGACAGTGAAATCTTTTCTTCAATCGCTTCTTGCGGATGCAGCTCGGTATATTGTGGAACGTCCATACGTGTTACCGGTGTATTTTCATGCATAAACTCTGGCAATAAATGACGACGGTTACTGGTCGCATAAATAATAAAATTGCTTGAACCGGACTGTAATGAACCATCTAGGACACTTTTTAAACTACGATAATTTTCATCTTCGGCATTAAAAGCCAGATCATCACAGTAGACAATAAATTTTTCAGGACGAGTTTCAATCAATTTCTGAATAAGCGGTAGATCCGCTAAATCGTCACGTTCAATTTCAATTAAACGTAAGCCTTCAGATTCGTACTCCGTTAACAGTGCCCGTACAATTGAAGATTTTCCTGTACCACGTGAGCCAGTCAATAACACATCATTGGCAGGCAAACCTTTTAAAAATTGTCGGGTATTCTGAATCACTTTTTCTTTTTGCTTTTGTATACCCTTTAAATCGTCCAGATAGATTTTTTTAGGCTGCTGAATGGCTTTTAATTGTTGATTTTGCCACTTATAAGCCGAGGCTTCAAAGTTGGTTTCGTGTTTCAGTTCAGGTAAGTTTTGCTGTAGTTGTTGGAGTACAGTAGAAAGAACTTGTAAGATATTGTCGGGTAAATCAATTGTTGCCATGATGATTCAGCTTATACGGATAAAGTGAAAATAAAGATCGTTTAACATGGGAACTGTATATCAAATAATCATAGTTTGCCAATGAAATAGGGGGTATTATGATTGAAGGATTACTGGTTTATTGTGCAAATATGATGATATTTGATACCCGATCAGGGATAGGAAATAACAATGAAAGTGTTTGAGGGATAGATATGTTATTTAATGATTTCACGACAAATATTAATCCACATCAAGCCTATCGGATAAAAAAATTAAAAAGCCAGCTCGCTACGGCGGAAACTTATGAAGAATGGAAAAATATCGCACTGAAAATAGATGAAGAATCCGGTGCTCAAGAATGGAAATTTGATAACTGTTCACCTTATTTTGATGCTGAAATTATTTCTGAACGCTTAAGCAGGTTAAAACGTTACCGTTTTCAGAAGCGTACCGAAGATCTCATGTACATATTACGTGAAGGTTTAAGCTACGATATTGCGAATATTGCCCATCCCATGCTTTTTAATGCGACCTATGTGGGCACTAAAAAAATCATTGAAGATTATGTGGAAGAAGTCAGTGAAAGCCTGGCTTACATTGCTTCGAGCGACTGTAATTGCCTGTGTGTGGCAAAAAAAATAGAGTTCTTTCAGCAGTGTAAAAAAGCTTATGGCCAGCCTGCGATCATGTTTTCAGGTGGGGCAACCTTGGGATTATTCCATACTGGGGTATGTAAAGCGCTGCTGGAACAGGATTTAATGCCAAAAGTATTATCTGGTTCGAGTGCAGGGGCGATTATGACCACCATGCTTGGCACTTCAAAACCTTCGGACATTACCGGTCTTTTAAATGGGGAAAACTTTTTTACTGAAGCTTTTCATTTTCGTAAATTTGGCGAAATTTTAAAAGGCAATGGTGGTTTTGCCGACGTAAAATACCTGAAAAAATTTCTGATAGAAAATTTGGGTGATGTGACTTTTGAAGAAGCTTTTAAAACTTCCGGACTGCATATTAATGTTGCTGTAGNNTATGATACCTCGCAGCAAGCACGCATCATGAATACCTATACTTCACCAGATTTACTGGTCTGGAGTGCAGTACTGGCATCCTGTGCTGTACCTATCTTATTTCCACCCGTTAAACTGACCAGTAAGCGTTACGATGGTAAATTGACACCTTATATGTCCAATACCCGCTGGGTGGATGGTAGTGTGCGGAGTGATTTCCCTCAGGAAAAAATGGCACGACTGTATAATTTAAATTACACCATTGCCAGTCAGGTGAATCCACATATTGTTCCTTTCATGCAAAGTGATGCAGAGCGCTACCGTCGAGATGTGATGAGCTGGCCAGAGCGGATTGTACGCCGTCAGGGTAAAGTCATTACCAAGGGGATTATGGATTTTGCGCGTGGCCGAGTCGGAATGCTTCCTCCTGTACGCCGTTTGCTCGATCATGGTTATGGGGTGATTGATCAGGGCTATTATGGTGATTTGAACATCGTGGGCGATTATAGCTTACGCCATTATAGCTATATGTTTCAGAATCCACGTCCATATTTGTTCAAGTTATTGCAAAGAGAAGGCGAGCGCGCAACATGGCCGAAAATATCTTCGATTGAAACTCATGCCCGTGTCGGTAAAACCATCCAGCACTGTTTGGAGCTTTTAAATTATCAACATAATCCAGAGCAAAAAACCGCAGAATTTATTGCAGTTTAAGGATGTAGATTTTTCTAACATCTGTTTAATGTCAAAGACCAAGCCCAAAAGTTTAACTTTTGGGCGTTGTTTATATAGCTTTGAATACCAGCAGCAACGCTATTGGTTAAAAACCCAGACTTTCAATATCCATCCAAGCATAGAAGCGGGGTTCTTGAATGAATTGGATTTTTATCAGCGGTTTTTAGATCAAGCCAATTCTTCCAGATACATGCCGGAATTTTTATTACCATTTCAAGTGATTTCCGATCTTAAAAACCTGGCTGGATTACAAGAGCCGGGCAATGTGGCATTAATTTTAAGCGATGCAGAGTTATTGCTTAGTGATTGTGCTGAAATGTCATTGCAACAGATCCAACAGACTTTCTTAATGGTTTTAGATGCCGTGGATCAATTACATCGGTCCGGCTGGATTCATGGCGATTTAAAACGGGAGCATTTGGTTGAATATCAAAACCGTGCATGTCTGATTGATTTTGAACAGACGCAAAAAATCAGTACATCACAAAAGCTGAAAAATCTCACTGCAACACCACGTTATATGGCACCCGAACTTTTTCAAGGGGCCGATAAAACTGTACAAAGCGATATTTATGCTTTAGGCATTATTTTTTATGAATGGTTGAATGGGCAGCGTTTGAGTGCAAAAAATTACCAGGATTGGGCCTATTTGCATTGTCAGCGGTTAAGTATTGAACTTCCACAACATTTGCGCGTATTTGAAAGGTTATTGATGGGCATGCTGGCCAAGCAAAAGAAGCAGAGATTTGCCGATATTTACACCATAAAACAGACCTTACTCACTGAAATCGTTTAAGAAAAATACAGAAAAGCAGTTTTTGTTTTTTATTTAGACAAACAAGTGGATTTTTCATAAAAAGGTCTTGTCATGAGTAATCGATCTCTATAATATACACAGCCATTGGGGACGTGGCGAAATTGGTAGACGCACTGGATTTAGGTTCCAGCGCCGCAAGGTGTGAGAGTTCGAGTCTCTCCGTCCCCACCACTTAAATATCAGCTTAGCTTGATAGTTAGGTAACAGAGGATTGGTGTAATGGTAGCATGACGGTCTCCAAAACCGTTCGTCAAGGTTCGAATCCTTGATCCTCTGCCAAGTTTTTAAAATCCAACTAATTGGTTGGTACCCTGATGGGGACGTGGCGAAATTGGTAGACGCACTGGATTTAGGTTCCAGCGCCGCAAGGTGTGAGAGTTCGAGTCTCTCCGTCCCCACCATCATATTAAGGCAAGGTAATACCTTGCTTTTTTGTTGTAAGAAATCCAGCATTGAGTTGGTGCCCTGATGGGGATATGGCGGAATTGGTAGACGCACTGTGTTCAGGTCGCAGCGCCTTCTGGGCGTGAGAGTTCGAGTCTCTCTATCCCCACCATCAGACTAAAGCAAGGTAAATGGCCTTTCTTTTTTGTTGTAAAAAAATCCAGCACTAAGTTGGTACTCTAATGGGGACGTGGCGGAATTGGTAGACGCACTGTGTTCAGGTCGCAGCGCCTTCTGGGCGTGAGAGTTCGAGTCTCTCCGTCCCCACCA
>DKLL01000126.1 GCA_002455755.1 Acinetobacter sp. UBA6641 | reverse complement strand
TACGGGTTTCATAGATTAACCTTTATTCAAGATCAGCCAGTAGGTCTGGTCTGAACAAGCAGAAACAATGGAAGAGATAATAGCCAAAATAAATGAAACACGGGGCATTGAATGCTCAATCCCCCGTGTAAAAAAATACGGTTAGCTTAGTTTAACATAAGGCTGAAAAAAATTTTAACGGTTCTGCCAGATGCTTAAAGCGCCCTTACGGGTCGCCACATAAAGTTGATTATCAATCACACGCAGGGTACGTACTTCACCACTGGTTTTTGAACGACCAATCAACTGGCCTGTTGCCGGATCAATCAGATGCAAAACGCCATCCAGATCACCCACCACCAGATCCTGGCCCAAAATTACCGGATTACTGAGCTGGCGATTCAGCAAGCTGTCATTTTGCCATAACTGTTGACCGGTAGTCAGTGCATAGGCCGTGATTTTACCATCGGCTTGAGCGACATAGACAGTATTATTAAACACTTCAGGACGCTGGATACTGCTGGCATCTTCGCTCCACACCACTTGTTGGCTCGCCAGATCCATCACCGTTACCTGTCCCTGATAGCTGGTTGTTACCAGAAACTGTCCAGCAACAACCGGATCGCCATCGAGATCATTCAGGCGCTGAATATCCGAACGTCCTTCACTGACAGCGACACGACGCTGCATACGCGGCACGCCACTGATAATATCCAGCGCATAAATATAGGCATTCGATGAAGCAATCAGAACGGTACGCGGGTCAAGCGCAACCGGTGTCGCAATACCACGCAGGCTGAACTGAACATTTGGCAGATTATAGGTCCAGATTTGCTGACCTGTCGCCAGATCATGCGCATACACCGTATCATCATTGCTAATGGTAATGACACGGCCGGATTGAATGAGTGATGCAGATAAAATGGCGCCCGACAACTGTGCAGTCCATTTTTGCTCACCCGTCGCCTGATCCAGAGCAAATAATTGGCCCTTTTTATTGCCAACAATTACGACACCTTCGCCAGCTTCTATACCCGAGCTTAAACCCTGCTTGGAAACTTTTTGCTTCCATACGCGCTGTTTACCTTGATAGGCAGCCACTTCACCATTGGGATCAACCGCAAAAACCATGCCGTTATCGGCATCTAAACGCAGACGTAACGGGTCTGCTTTACTGGTCGAAGAAACACTTTGAGAAAATACAGGAACAAGATTTTTTGCTTGCACCAATTTAGGCAATGGATTCGGCTTGACCTCTTCCACCTTGGTTTTATTGGTTGAACAACCAGCAAGTGCAAATGTTAAAATTGTTAGTGCAAACGGTATTTTGTATTTTCTATCCATCACGACTCATCCACTTGTGTTTCTAAAATTGGGCGTTCAACATCAGGATCATCAACTAAAACGCCGACACTTTCGAGTTTAATTTGTAAAATTTGACGTTCTTGTTTACGTTCAAGTAACGCATCCCATGCGCTCTTGTACGATTTTTTAGCATTTTCGATATCATTTTTAGCCACATAGACATCGCCCCGGGCTTCATCAGCCGTTGCCTTAAACGCAGGATCAGTCACTGCAGCCAATGTTTTAATGGCATCATCATATTTCTTTTGTGCCAGTTGAGCNNGCATGGGCATAATCGGCTTTGTCATAAGCCAGCTTGGCCATTAACAATTGGGTTTGAATGGCCTGCACAGAATCGGGAGCTTCCTTAACAATTTTGTCCGCAGTTGCAGACAAGGCATTAAATGCATTGGCATCGCCTGAAGCACTTTTTGCATCATCCATCAACTGTTGAACCTTGGCTGTTTCCATTTGCGATTCAGCCAGATTTTTCTTCTGCCAATATTCCCAGCCGAAAAAGGCAATTAACGCAATTAAAATTCCGCTAATCATGGCAGAACCATACTTCTTAGCGAAAGATTTTAAATTATCAAGTTGTTCTTCATCACTCAATGCGTTCATGGGATTACCTTTTCCTTATGTTATTCGGCTTATTTTGAAGAAAATTTTTCAATGATAAATGGCACAAAATCAGCCACTGCAATTTCGGTCTGTTCTGCCGTTGCCAGCTCCTTGACCAGAATGTGCTGTGCTTCTGCCTCACGCTGACCAAAGATTAAAGCATAAACGGCACCCGCCTGATCGGCTTTTTTCATCTGGCTCTTCATTGAACCATGTGAACCGGTTTTCAAACGGATTGTGCTATTGGCAGCTTCAAGCTGGTCGCGGATCTGTTCGGCAAGAACCAAGGCTTGACCTTGAGTCGCCGGGTCGGAAACCAGAAAAGTTTCACAGTCCCGTACTGGTGTGTTGTCTTCCACTTGTTCAAGCAGCAGCAGCAAACGCTCCATACCCATGGCAAAACCAACCGCAGGCACCGATTGATCAGCCTTGCCTTTCAATTGACCGACAAGACCGTCATAACGGCCGCCGGCACATACGGTTCCTTGTGAACCCAAATGTGTCGTAGTCCATTCAAATACGGTTTTGTTGTAGTAGTCCAGACCACGAACCAATTTTTGATTGATCACGAAGCTTATGCCGGCATCAGTCAAATATTGCTGTAATTGTTGAAAATGCACCAGGGTTTCTTCACCCATGAAGTCATGCAGTTTAGGTGCATTTTCAAGAATCGACTGGGTTTTGGCATCTTTAGAATCTAAAATACGCAGCGGGTTTGTGGTCAAACGACGCTGAGAATCTTCATCTAAATCACCTTTATGCGATTCTAAGAATTCAACCAAGGCTGCACGGTATGCCGCACGCTCATCTGACTCACCCAAAGTATTCAATTCAAGTTGAACCTTGTCGGCTACGCCCATGCGTTTCCACAAACGTGCCGTCATCAGAATCAATTCAGCATCCTGGTCTGGCGTTGCCACACCAAACGTTTCCACACCAAACTGGTGGAACTGGCGGTAACGGCCTTTCTGCGGTTTTTCATAACGGAACATTGGCCCGATATACCATACACGCGGCGTGGCTCCACGCAGCAAGTTATGTTCAAGCATGGCACGTACACAGCCTGCTGTCCCTTCTGGACGCAGGGTTAAAGACTCAGGCGGATTCCCTTTATCCAGGAACGTATACATTTCCTTTTCGACGATGTCGGTTGCGTCACCAATTGAACGCTTGAACAGATTGGTCTGTTCAACCATCGGTAAGCGGATTTGCTGGTAGCCATAAGCATCCATAAGTGATGCTAAGTGTTGTTCAAGACGTCTCCACGCGGGGGTTTGCGTTGGAAGAATATCGTTAAAACCTTTGATTGCGACAATTGAACTCATGATCTACTCAGAAAAACCTGTGCGAATAATCTCTTTAGATTTAGCTTCTTCAAGCTCGGAAACACGTTGACGAACCATAGATTCGATTTCATCAACCAATTGATTGGTATCGATTAAATGGCTCTTCTCGCCATTACGATACACCAGTGAACGCGGACTTGCACCTACTACGCCAATATCGGCTTCTTTGGCTTCACCCGGACCGTTCACTTTACAGCCAATCACAGACACATCCATTGGAGTACGAATATCTTCCAGACGTTCTTCCAGTGCCTGCATCACTTTAATCACATTAAATTCCTGACGTGAACAGCTTGGGCAGGCAATGAAGTTAATCCCGTTGGAACGCAGACCCAGTGATTTTAAAATATCAAAACCGATTTTCACTTCTTCTTCAGGTTCGGCAGCCAGCGAAATACGCATCGTATCGCCAATGCCTTCCATAAGCAGACCGCCCAAAGCAATTGCTGATTTCACTGAACCGGTACGATAAATACCAGCTTCGGTCACGCCTAAATGCAGTGGATTATCAATCTGCTGCGACAACAGACGATACGCATCCATGGTCAGGAACACATTCGATGCTTTTACTGACACTTTAAATTCATGAAAATTTAAACGGTCTAAAATATCGATATGACGCATTGCAGATTCAAGCAGTGCCTGACCTGTAGGTTCGCCATATTTTTTTTGAATGTCTTTTTCCAGTGAACCGGCATTTACCCCGATACGCATGGAAATGTCATGATGCTTCGCCGCAGCCACCACCTCACGAATTTTCGCTTCCGAGCCAATATTGCCCGGGTTAATCCGCAAACAGTCTGCGCCCAGATCGGCAACAGCCAAAGCAATTTTATAGTCGAAGTGAATATCGGCAACCAGAGGCACATTGACCTGCTTGCGGATTTCACCAAACGCGGCTGCCGCTTCCATTGATGGTACGGAAACACGCATGATGTCAGCACCGGCATCTGCACAACGCTGGATCTGGGCTACAGTTGCAGTCACATCACAGGTTTCTGTATTGGTCATACTCTGGATGCTAATTGGCGCATCACCACCTACATACACAGAACCGACACGAATTTTACGAGTGGGACGGCGCTTAATCGGATTTTCAATCATTGATATCGCTCTATTCTTTACCCTTTAACGCGACAAACGGAAATCTGCTTTTCCATTGACGGTATAAGGTGACAATGCAATCTTTTCATTATTTAAGGTTAAAGTAACTGCTGACGCATCATCCAGACGAATTTGGAAAGGCGTTTCACCATTCAGTTTCAATGTCGATGCCTGTCGGCCTGTTGCCAGTACTTTACCAGTCGAATCTACAATATGCACAGAAGTTGGGTGACTAAACTCCAGCTCAAGCTGATCGCCCGAAACCACAGCCGAGTTATCCAGATTCAACACTTGTACATCAGACTCGGCAGGAGCAACTTCCTGGCTCTCCGCGTCTTTGCCGGATGACCAGTTTTGTATTGCCATAACGGCAACCGCGATTGCACCCAGTACCAGCAAAGCAAGTAAAAGGCGTTTCAACCATTTCTTGTTACGGTCACTCTTGGCACCTGGCAGCTTACCCATGATTTTAATCGGTGAGTTGTTTAAGGCATGATTCGGCAATAATCCAGTATCATTTTGATAAATATCATCAAAACGTTGAATAATAGAACTTGCATCTACCTTCAGATACTTCGCATAGGTGCGATAATATCCTTTAATAAAAGTTGCTTCAGGCAAAGCCTTGTAATCATCTTGCTCTAAAGCAGTCAAAGTTTTTACAGGGATGTTTAAATCTTTGACCACTTCATTTAATTCACGTTTTTGTGCAATTCGAACTTGACGTAAGTACTCGCCTGGACGCTGAACATTTCCTAATGCAGTGGGTACTACGCTTGAACCATTCGATTGCGGTGAATTAGGATTTACTTCCATACGGCCTCAGTACTGTGCTGTAATTGCAGATAACGTTGGTATTCTGGACTCTCAGGGAAAAGCGCACGCAACTGATTAACAAGCACCTGCGTTCCCATTGGGTCACTATTTGCCCGCGCAATTCGGATACCAATCCAAAGCGCACGCGCACCTTGATTCTTTTGACCGACACTCCGCACAAACTGTTCGTACATTTGTGTTGCGGCAGCGGTCTGCTGTTTGAGATAAAAAATTTCAGACAACTCTAACATTGAAATATAAGAGTCACGATTGACTTGCAGGGCCTGTTTGAATGTTTTTTCAGCATTCATCACATCGCCTTGCTTCAAGTAAATCCGTCCCGCATTTTCCAATGCCCTGTAGCGTTGCTCATAGCCCAATGTCGTGCCTGCCACATTGAGCTGTTCAAGCGCGTCATTATAACGCTCAATTTGATACAAATAAGTACCGTAGTTGTTACGCGCTTGTGCATTTTTCGGGTCAGCAGAAATTGCCCGCTTAAAATATGAGTCTGCTTTATCCATACTGATTTTACTGCCCTCTTGTTGCAGTAAAACCCCCATCATCATATTCGCCGTTGAATCACGTGAATCTACTTCAAGCGCTTGATCCAAGGCTCGTTTTGCAGAATCCAGATCACCCGATTTAATATATTCTGCCGCCAATTGAGTGCGAATTTTCACTGCTTTTTCAGGGTCTTTCTTCCCTATTGTTGCTGGTGTCTGACATCCAGCAACAAAAATAGCGGACATACAAATTGTTGTAATAAAAGCTAATTTATATGTGGGCTTTCTCAATTGACATCCCCTTTTATTATCCCTGAGTGCGCAGAATCTCGTTTTGCTGCGCCACTTTCTTTTTCCACTGCTCCGCACGACGGGTACGGTCAGCCACTTGTCCGACTAACTGTCCGCACGCGGCATCAATATCATCACCACGTGTCTGACGAATCGTACACACAAAACCAGCATCAGACAAAGTTTTTTGGAAAGAAATAATCCGGTTACGGCTTGAACGACCATAAGGCGCATGCGGGAACGGATTAAATGGAATTAAATTAATCTTACTTGGCAGGTTCTTAAGTAATTTAATCATTTGTTGTGCATGTTCAGGATGGTCATTTACGCCATCCAGCATCACATATTCAATGGTCACGTGCTTACGCGAGCTTTCATTACCATCTTTGGCAATATAACGCTGACAGGCAGCGATCAGCTGTTCTAACGGATATTTTTTATTGATCGGCACCAGCTCATTACGCAGTTCATCATTTGGTGCATGCAATGAAATGGCCAGTGCCACATCAATATCTTTCACCATTTGATCGATTTTCGGCACCACCCCTGAAGTCGATAAAGTCACACGGCGTTTTGACATGCCGTATGCAAAATCATCCAGCATAATGCGCATCGAATTCAGTACGGCGTCATAGTTGAGAAGTGGCTCACCCATGCCCATCATCACCACGTTGGTCACCGAACGCTCACGCTCAAGCACGGGCACGTCTTCCATATAGGAATAGTTCGCCATCCACAGCTGACCGATAATTTCGGCTTGGGTCAAATCACGCTGGAAACCCTGTTTACCGGTTGAACAGAATGAACAATCCAGCGCACAGCCTACCTGAGAAGAAATGCACAAGGTACGACGTAGGCCACTACGATGTTCAGCAGGAATCAATACCGTTTCGACAAGGGAACCTTCACCGTCGCCGACACGGAATACCCATTTACGGGTACCGTCTTTGGAATAGTTTTTATGCACCACTTCCGGCGCTTTAATTTCGCAAATCTTTTCCAGCTTTTCGCGTAGTTTGCCTGAAATATTGGTCATTTCAGCAAAGTCAGTCACGAAGAACTGGTGAATCCATTTCATCACCTGACCGGCACGGAACTTCTTCTCCCCCATATCTTCGAAGAATTTTTCCATTTGCGGACGAGACATACCCAGTAAGTTCACTTTCTCGACAGCATTTTGCTGTGTCGGAGCGGATGGAGATGGTTGCTGTGCATCAGTAACAGCTGATGTAGCGACTACTTCAGTACTCATGTGTATTACCTAAACTATGTCTAAAGATAAAAGGAGAAGCTCAATATCTGAGCAAAGGATGATGCAGGGAATAAAAAAACCAGATAAGTATAATAACACTTATCTGGCTTGAATACTTCGAATTAACGAGTACGTGGAGCAATCTCAGTTTGCGCGAAGAAGTAGTTAATTTCGCGGTCAGCAGATGCTACAGAGTCAGAACCGTGAGCAGCGTTTTCGTCGATGCTTACAGCAAAGTCTGCACGGATTGTACCAGGAGCAGCTTCTTTAGGATTCGTTGCGCCAAGGATGTCACGGTGAGCAAGAACTGCATTTTCGCCTTCAAGAACTGAAACAACAACTGGACCAGAAGTCATGAACGCAACTAAATCACCAAAGAAACCACGTTCTTTGTGCTCAGCATAGAAGCCTTCAGCTTCAGCTTGAGTCAAGTGTTTCATTTTAGTTGCAACGATTTTAAGACCCGCTTTCTCAAAACGAGCAAAGATATCACCGATGTGGTTTTTAGCAACTGCGTCTGGTTTTACGATAGATAAAGTACGTTCAATAGCCATTGATTGGCTCCTTAAGTCAATTGTTGACATGAAAATTTGCCGCATTATACCGAATAATGGGCTTTTTTCTGCTTTTAAACTGTAAAAAAAATGCTTTTTTCGATGTAACGATTAACGGACTTCGTCAATCCAGGCCATTTGAATCCCTTCCAGCAAACCTTCGGTTGATTTGTTGGGATCATCGCTAAAGTCAGGTAAAGCACATACCCAAGTATGTAAATCGGTGAAACGAATCCATTGCGGATCCACATCTGGATGCGCTTCAGAAAGCTCAATCGCGATATCAATGGTATCTGTCCAGCGTAAACCCATGACTATTCCTAATATTTTCAAATCAGTGGCAGTACTTTAGCAAATTTTATAAAAAACGCATGAGTTTCCTGATTCATCTACCCTGATTTTTATAACATGATATTAAAAAACGGTGCGCTCACAATAATGCCACCGGCAATCACGGCACCAATCAATGCTCCTACCAGCACATCACTAGGATAATGCAGTCCTAATACCATCCGTGATATAGCCACCAAAATGGTAAAGGGCAACATCAGAACAAGTAATACCGGCTGGATATAACCTAATACCGTACTCGCCATAACGGCATGTAAAGTATGTCCAGAAGGAAAACTAAAATGATCCAGCGGCGGTTCCTGCAACCGAATAACCTGATGTACTTGATAAGGTCGTGGGCGTACAGTTTTGTCTTTTAATATTTTATAAATAGCCGTGCCTACAAGTCCGCTAATCAGCAAATATAACAACTGCACTATATATAATGCGCCTTCCAGCACCCACAAACTAGCCAGCATAATCAGCCAAAACAAGCCATTACCAAAACGGCTAATTATTTTAAAAAAGTAGGCTACAGCGTGTGAATGTGACAGGTGGTTTAGATATAAACAGCCTTTTAAATCGAGATCCAACATCGTTATTTTTGCTTTTTTAAAATTCATGATGATGCTCCTTTAAGCTTGTGCTTAAAATTCAGGATGTCATTTCCTTCTCCATTGCTACTCTGTACAATGCTTGTTCAAACTGCTGCACGGGATATTGCCAACCTATATGCTGCACAGCTTCTCGGGCCTGAAGTCCCATATGTTTCAGTCGCTGATTATTTGGCAAGGTATAAATTGACTGAATGAAACCTGTTGTATCTCCTAAAGCACTTAACCAGCCAGTCTCGCCGTTTCTAACATGCAAATGCGCACAGGCATAATTATAGGCAATTACCGGCAAGCCACTAGCCATCGCCTCAAGTACCACATTACCAAAAGTTTCCACCTGACTCGCAAACACAAAAACATTTGCACTTGCATAGGCCTGAGCAAGCTTCAGACCTGATAGGTTTCCTGTAAAAATAACCTCGCCATCCTGACATAACATTTCCAGGCGATTCCGTTCCGGCCCATCCCCCACAATGACCAGCTTGATATCCTGCTGGCTATGTTTTTTCATTGCGACATAGGCTTGAATCAAAACATCAATTTCCTTTTCAGGAGAGAGTCGCCCGACATACAGCATAACCTTGGTGCTGGAGGTGACCTTCCACTGTTGACGTAAAACTTCTGAATAATATTGCGGAGAAAAACGGGTCACATCTACACCGCGTCCGACCACCAGCAAAGGACAACAAATACCAAATTCTCTTAAAATATATTCTGTATCTTTACTGGGAATACAGGTGAGTTGTGTATTGTTATGAAACCAACGTAAATAGCGCTGAATGGGCTTAATTAAAAAGGCCAAATCGAAATAGCGGCTAAATTCTTGAAAAGGTGAATGGAAACCGCTGGAAACAGGAATCCGCTTGCTTTTAGCCGCTTGCAATACACTGAGTCCCAATGGCCCTTCGGTCACTATATGCACCACATTCGGTGCAAAATGGTCTAATGCTTGAGAAACTTTTAAAAATTGGGGCCAGCCAAATTGCAAGCTCGGATATTGAGGAATAGCTTGGGCCCTAACCAAACATTCCTGATTTGGCAGGAATTCATTACAAACCAGCTTTTGTTCCGGCCTAATCAATAAAATTTTATGACCTTGCTTTTGCAAGCCCTTACAGAGTTGCAATAAAGACAGTGCCACGCCATTAATTTCCGGAGACCAGGTTTCTGTCACAATCGCAATTTTGAGTCGTGGACGAATTAAATCCTGAAGTACTGCCACCTCATCAAAAGTGGGGTCATGCTTATTTTTTTTAAAATAAAATTGAAAACTTTCTGGAAAATCTTGTTGTTTTAGCAGGCTGGTTGCATTCAAATTTGTCATACCACACCATGATCATTATTTTTAATTCAGTTTAGATGTGATTTCTTTCAGTTTGATGATTTTTAGATGACCGTTTATTGAATTTGGTATCATCATAGAACTACCCTATAAACCATTCACTTCTCATTCATTTCATTTTTAAAGATTATTTTTAGTTTCATTTTGAACTCCAGTAAGTTCTTCAGTAAGGCAAAGTAACTAAAACAATAGATTTACAAAGATGACATCACTGTAAATACCCACGGGAGTACGTATAGAAGGCTGCTCTTCCAGTCGTACTGCAATAACATATTTACTATCTTTTGAATTTCCCGATTGAGACAGAGGAACATTCCATTGATTTCTCACAGGACCTGAAATACTCATTCGGGTTTTCAAGCGATAGCTTCCGTTTGAAACAAAACTTGAACCGTCCGAACTCCGCAAATTTTGACTATTAAATTTTATTGCATAGGCTTGATCGCAAAAGACCCTGAATGAAGTTGCAGCAAAACTATGATAATAATCAGCCAATTGCATTACAGGTTCAGATATAGCATTTAAATAACATTGCCCTGCATTTGCTACAGTACAATTTGCATACAACAAGATCACCATTATATTTTTTTTCATTATAATACCCTCACTAAACTAGCGACAAATTACATCGATAACTGACTGCTCTACTACTTTCTGGTTCTGATCAGATACCTCAAAAGTACCCTGGCATACCTCCCCACCCTTCGTTTTAGCTAAAAACCGATATTTATCCGGCTTTAATCCATATAAATACACTCGGCCTTGAGCGTCTATAGGGAAATACTGACTCTCGTCATCATTGATATAAACTTCGCTTGCACGGGGCATAAGCTGATTACTTTTATCCAATAAACGTAAAATCACTTGTTGGGTGTGATACACAGGAAAATCTAGAATATAGCCACGTTGATTTAGTCCAATCATTTTTTGACTTGAATAATCAAATATATCTTCAATGGCTAACTGATTTTGATCAAATGAAATATCATAAGGAACATAAGGAATAATATTATGTACAAACAAATAACCATTTTTATTGGTGCTTCCTACAGGCGACAATGACCTGGTAACATCAATCTCTGGAGAACCCTCAACTTTAACTAAAGCAAAGGCATTATCCACAGATTTAGTTAATGCTACTTTTCCCCCCAACCAGACAACGGCACCGCGATAAATCACCTGATTGTTTTCATATTCATCGGATTGATCCAATTGAACACGTAAATCGCCTACATTGGATTTCAATAGGCCAGAAGCTTGATATGCTAAACTTCCCCGACGCTGAGTTGCACCCAATACATAATCAAATCCAGTTTGTGCCGGAGAAGCTTTAACAAATTGCACTCTTGTTTCATTATCAGTTGAATGGGAGAAGTAAGCATTTTTATTATTACCGAAACTATAATTTAAAGATAAATATGCACCAGAATCTTGCTCACCAGCGAACTCTTTAAAAGCTGAGATACTGAATGAAAGATTTGGATATAACATTCTAGAAATACCTATATTCAATATACGGCTATCTGAAATATTAAAATCGTCTCCTTCATAATAAACTCGCTCCAAATAATTCAGATTAAAATTATTTATTATTGGTAAATCATATATACTGAAATAAAAAATATAGTCATATTTTGGAATAAATACATCATTACTGTAACCTAAAGTTTTATAACCATCAGTAGAATACTGACCACTAAAACCTAAATAAATATTATTTATAGCTCGGCTAATCGATCCACCAATTGAATATCCCGATCCATCCTTACTATCACTTCCTGCAAAAAATGTGTCTAATAATGCATATTTACTAATTGCTTGAGTCCATAATAAACCTAGATTTTTTACTTCTTCACTATATGCGGCATTTAAACCTAAAGTCGTTAAATTACCTACACCTCGCCTAAAATAAATATTTGAAAAAAACTCCCTATAATCATCATTTTGAAGATCATAATTATATCTAATCTTACCTAGTGAAATATTATATTCATTTAACTGAGGTTTAAGTAGTTTATTATTAATATATACAGGAAAATTTTGAACTGTTTTATTTCCTAAAATATCTTCAACAACCACCTGAGCATCTCCAGATTGTTGAATCAATGCCCCCGGTTGTAACGTATAGTTCCCGGGATTAACCCTCTGTTGAGAAATACTTACACCATTAATATATAAATCAACTATCGAAGGTAAAACTGCACTTCCTTTTAAAGTTGGCATATTCCAATAAATATAATCCGGACGATCTGTAAAATTTGTTCCAAAACTTAATCCCCCATAGCGCACCGAGCTAACAAAAGGATTAGATATAGTGGTGGTATCACCAAGTGTTAAATTTAAAAACTTATCCGGGAAATCCAGATTAAAAGATGATCTTAGACGAACTACTTTTTCCTCTTTCACATCTTCTAATGCTAAGGTTGGTTCATCTTCTTTATTATCTAAACCTCGTACAAGTATGGAATTTTGAAACATCCAATAATCTTTAAAAACACCTAATTCTGCTAAAGAATTAAAATTCTCATCCTGGGATGTCTGTCCATAAAAAAGATCATAATTTAGAAATGCGCCTAAAGCCGCCTTATTAGGCATAATTAATTGTTCTTGATCTATTTTTTTAACCTGAAAATATTCNNAACTGGATTCAAAGAAATTAAACAAAAATCTTGTTTTATTGAATGTTTAGGGAAAAAATCGCCTTTTAATTCTAAAGTTTTTAAAGCCTGGCATTCTATATATATTTTTTTATCTTCTTCAAATATAAGTGTTTCTAAATTTTTATCTATACCATTTAACCAGATATTACTAAAATAAACATTATTCTCCTCTGCATTAACCTGCTGAGTAGGTAGAACTATATTTAAAAATATGCATGGCAAAAACAATATAATTTTTTGCATAATCCCCTCACCCTGACAAATTAAATTCCATTGGCAATTCACTTCTATCTGTTTCAATGAGTAATTTATATTTCTTTAAATCCCCTAATTTAATTTCACCAAAATTAAAATTTTGCTGCTGATTATTAAGCAAATACTTCATATCTGTAGTAACAGCAACTTCTTTTTTATTATGATCAATAATGGTAATTTTTTTTATTTGGACATGTGTATTAGTATGATTTTTCACATTTAATGAAAGCTGTGACCCACTGTATACAGGATTAAAATCGAGCTTGACTTTTTCCTGAACTCCAACAAATAATGGGACCGAAATATTAAATAGAAAGTTGACTTTCGACTCTTTTACAGTTGGGGCAATTTCATTAAAAATAATTCGCCAAGTTTCTTCTTTTTTTTGGGGTTGCATTTGAGTAAACCCCACCCGAACAATCTGCTTGCTATTAGGCTGTAATACAAAATTTTTAGGATTAATTACTACAGAACTATCTGGCTCCAAAATATCTTCTCCTTCTGCATTTTGTGCCCATTTCACAGCAGAAACTTCAAATATTTTAGCTTGATCAGATTCAGTGTAATCCAGTGTAACAGTAGCACTGCGCTGTTTTTTAATATCTGAGATATACATTTGAATAGGCGTAATTTTTAGACCTGCATAGATTGTTTGTGAACACGCCAATACAATAGAAATAGCAAGTATTGAAAATAACTTATTCATTCTTCCCCACCAATTATTTTTTTTATTTTAAAATTTCATTATTTTATAGAGAAGCTGGCATCCTTAGAGAGTGATACCAACTTCCTTTTTTTCTAATTAGAACGACACAGCGATTCTTAATTCTTCAGTATAGGTACCCACTGGTTTAGATACCCCAACTTGTGGACTTACAACGGTAACATCATATGGAGTCCAACCACCTGCTGTAAATGGTTGGCTTCCTGTTGTTGCATTCAAAGGAATAGTTGTTGTACCACGTTTAGTGGTGATGGTAATAGGAATTTCATTAGCACCCATTTTAAGTTTAGAGCCATTTGCAGTTGTTAAGCCAATCTTGAACTGTGCATTCGCCCCAACACGGAAACTGCCTCGTGCAGTATCACCGCCAACTTTATCTTGTAAAGTTAAAGTAGGAGTAAGTACTTGCAACTCGCAATGTGGTTNNAGTACTAATGTTGCTAATGCAGCTTTTGTCATTTTATTCATGATTTTCTCCATTTCTTTTTTTAATAAAAGAATATGTATATGTAGTTATTTTAACAATTACGCTGAACTCTTATTATTATGAGTAAGGTTACGTAACCGTTGACCTATCTTATTATCTTTAATTTTAAAATATGCAAAAAGGTTATTATTCACAATACACCTTCATATTTTTTTTATTTTTATTTATTT
>DKLL01000088.1:8687-14531 GCA_002455755.1 Acinetobacter sp. UBA6641 | reverse complement strand
AGCAAATGTCAACACACCCTAAACGAGGGTTGTATTTTCTGGGGTCAAAAAAATAATTTCACTTATTGGTCTTTTCTCTTACATCGAAAAAGCATTGTTATTATTCATTTCTCTTGCGTCGAAATGAAACAGTGTTTTATTTCCTTGCGTCAAAAAAATAATTTCACTTATTGTGTTTTTTTATTGCGTCAAAATAAAGCGGTGCTTATTCCCTTGCGTCAAAATAAAGTAGCACTTTATTTCTCCTCATGTCCTAAACTGATATTTCCCTGACCTTATCTGCACTTATCGCAAATTTTTAAATACGTAATATAAGAATCAAGAAAAACAAAAGTGAATTTAGCAATGTGTTTGCTGAATAGGAGTAGAGCATCATGAACGCAAAGGTCAATATTAGTAATCGTGCTGGTGCAAGTTTTCCAGTTCGCCGGATGAATTTTGATTTTGATAATGTTCCTGAATATTGGATGAATGGTTCAGCGGGCTTGACTCATTTTATGACTGCACTTTCTGCATTATTTCCTGCGGGTGAAAAGTTTTTTATTGATAGTGTACGTGCAGTGCGTCAGCATCCAGCCATTAAAGATAATCAAGCACTACAAAAAGAAATTTCTGCTTTTATTGGGCAAGAAGCCATGCATACTCAAGAGCATGTCGGCTTTAATGCATCGGCACAAAAGTATGGGCATGATGTCGATACTTTAGATTGCAATACTGATCAAGTGATTCAGACCACACGTAAATTTATGGCCAAATTGGTTAAGCCTGTAGGTATCACCCAAGAAATGGTCGATTTAACGGCGACTACAGCTCTGGAGCATTTCACTGCAACAATTGCATCGCAGCTTTTAACAAATTCCCATATCCAGGAACTCATGACCAATGACACCATGAAAAATATGTGGATGTGGCATGCGATTGAGGAAAATGAACATAAAGCAGTTGCATATGATGTCTTTGAGGGGGTTTTTGGGAAAGGCTTAAAATCATATGCACTTCGTACCTCTTCACTGGTGATCGCGATGGCGACCCTGTTTGTGGTGCAAAGCTATTTCCTTGCCCGTTTGTTAAAACAGGATCAGCAACTCAACTTTGAATCAGTAAAGTCCATTTATACCTATGCCTATAGCCCTTCCAAAGGCGTAATTACAGGCATGGCTAAAGAAATGCTGATGTACTTTAAACCAGGGTTCCACCCGAATGATTTGGATACGCACAGCTTGCTGGAAAAGTGGAAATCCAGATTAGGCTTTTAAGCGGAAATAATAGAGAGTGAGAGTAATCGCATTGCTGTCCCATAATTTGAAGCTTATTTTAATACTGAATCAACCTGATGATGTTATGTTTTTAAATATTTGATATTTATTTATATTTTATTTTTTCACAGCCTTGCCTTTTCTTTAAAAGTTGAAGTGAATTTGTGTAGGCTGAACCCTACTTTTGACAGACTAAAAGTAGGCAAAAGTCTTTATTCCCCNNTGAGCCAGTTTTAAGCACTGCTTTAAAACGCAGCGCAAGGAATGGGAAAGGTGAGGCATCCTTGCCACACTCACAAATCAAATACCTGGAATTCAACTATGAAACAGTAGTGATAGTGATCGCTCTTTTTTTTACTCGATTTTTGTCGCAAAGTTTTTATAATGCGAGGGTTAATTCTATATAAGATGAACGAAGATGATTCGTTTGATGCAAGTTACAGATGTATCCACGGTAGCAAAAATTGAAAGATTGGTCCAAAGCCATCCCTGGACAGTTAAACAGTTTGAAGAGGCTGTATGTAATTATCAGAGTACAGTGATTGAGCAAGATGGTCAGGTAGTTGGATTTTGCATTTTACAACCTGTGCTGGATGAAGCAAATTTACTGTTAATGGCAATTGATCCAAGCCAGCAGGGCAAGGGACTAGGTTTTGAGCTGCTGGATGCATCGCTTGCCATGCTGAAAAATAATCCGGTACATATTTTTCTTGAGGTTCGCGAATCCAATATTCCAGCCATCAAGCTGTATGAAAAATCAGATTTTCATCAAATTGATTTACGTAAAAATTATTATCCGAATCCGGATGGATCAAAAGAGCATGCCATCATTATGGTCAAAGCATGCACCGATGATTTTGCAAGTTTGTTTAAATAGGAAAGGCGACATTACTTGATGATGGGATTGTTCCAGCCCGAAGGTAATGTCGTCATCAGAGAGTTGCCCAATTGCTGAATTTCTTCCGGGTTCAGCAAGCGGTTTAAGCGTCGCCATTGCCCATCAATTAACAGTTCCAAAGGCACATACTGGGATTTGTAGTTCATTTTATCGGAGTGTGGCACCCAATAACCAAGATAGACATACGGTAAGCCTAAAGCTTTGGCATGTTCAATTTGTTTAAGGATGGCAAAAACCCCCAGTGAGCGACGGCTTTCATCAGGATCAAAAAAGGTATAGACCGCAGACACCCCATCATCTAGTGGATCGCAACTTGAAACACTAATCAGTTTGTCATCTTTCCAGAATTCGAGAAAGAAACTCTCTGTACAGCTATGAACTAAAAATTTTTCGAATTGATCCAGACTCGGCGGGAACATATCACCGTCGGCATGACGTTCAAAGATATAGCGCTCGTAGAGTTGGTAATGAACGTTGGTTGAATCGGCGGTGCGGGTAATTTTAACGGTCAGATCCTGATTACGTTTCCATGCCTTTTTTTGTGTACTATTCATTTCGAATTCGGCAACAGGCACACGGCAAGATAAGCATTGGCGACAGAGGTGGCATTCAGGACGATATACAAAATCACCACTGCGACGGAATCCCAAACGAGAAAGTTCAGACAGGCTGACCACATCAATGCGATGGGCAGGATCTAAAAACACCATCCGTGCTGATTTATGTTCCAGATAACTACAGCTATGCGGTGGAGTAATATAATACTGTAAACCATTGAGCAGGGACTTTGGGTGATATGAATTCATGGCAAGTTCCCTCTGTTATTTTCATTCAATTAAACGTGCGCGTTGCGCTATTGTTTTACTTGAAAATACACCCTCCTGATATTTTTTCCAATCGATTGCGGGCTGTTTTACAACATCTTGTAACGAATTAAGATATGCCTGGCGAGAAAGTGTACAGGCACCCAGACTTAAAAGATGATCATTGACCAATTGACAGTCAATCCAGGGCAGATTATTTTCCCGGCCAATCAGCATTAATGCATAAAACGCCATTTTTGAGACATCGGTTTGCGTGCTAAACATGGATTCTCCAAAACAGCCGTGTCCAATGGTGACGCCATATAAGCCGCCAACCACTCTATTTTCATCCCATACTTCAATACTATAGCCATAGCCGGCTTCAAATAGCTCGCAGTATCCCTCAATAATGTCTTCAGAAATCCAGGTGTCTTCCGCATAACTACGCGGTAAAGAACAAGAGCGGATCACCCGTTCAAAGGCCTGATTGACCGTGATTTGATAATCAAACTTTTTCATATTGCGAATTAAGGATTTACTGGGATGATAATCCTGCGGGCGGATAATGCAGCGTGGTTCAGGACTCCACCAGCAGATTGGTTCGCCTTCGGAAAACCATGGAAATAAACCATGGGTATAAGCTTCAAAAAGTGTAGAAGGGGAGAGGTCAGCACCTATGCAGATCAGTCCCTCACCATCGGGATCAGCCTCGATCGGATCGGGAAAAATAAATTCTGAGGAAGCTAATGGATGCATGGGATTCAGCCTGAACGAAAAGGGTAACTGGCAATAAACGTTTAATATTTTTATCATACAAAAAAAAACCGCCCCAAGAGGACGGTTTTTTTTGTTTAGTGAATGGATTTATTCCAATCATTCACCTAAAGCATCAAGATATTTTTCAGCATCGAGGGCTGCCATACAGCCTGAACCTGCTGAAGTAATCGCTTGACGGTAAACGCTGTCAGCAATATCACCGGCTGCAAATACACCTGCAACAGAAGCAGCAGTGGCATTACCTGCAGTACCGCTGTGTACCTGAATATAACCGTCACGCAGATTCAATTGACCTTCAAACATGCTGCTATTGGGTTTATGTCCAATCGCAACAAATAGGCCTGTTACATCAACATCTTGTTTTGAGCCATCTTGGGTGGATTGAAGGCGAACGGAAGTTACCCCGGTATTGTCGCCCAACACTTCTTCAACCTGATGGTTCCAGATAATACTAATTTTGCCTTCTTTTTCTTTAGCAAAAAGATGATCTTGCAAAATTTTCTCAGAACGTAATGAATCGCGGCGATGAACCAGGGTCACGTGTGAAGCAATATTCGATAAGTAAAGTGCTTCTTCTACAGCAGTGTTGCCACCACCCACCACCATGACTTTCTGGTTTTTATAGAAGAAACCGTCACAGGTTGCACATGCGCTGACGCCTTGGCCCATAAATGCAGCTTCGGATTCAAGACCTAAGTACTGAGCTGTTGCACCAGTTGCAATGATTAACGCATCACAGGTGAACTCTTCCATATCGCCTTTTAAAACGAATGGACGAACGCTTAAATCAACTTCATTGATATGGTCATAGACAATTTCGGTGCCAAAACGTTCAGCATGCGCTTGCATACGTTCCATCAGGGCAGGGCCGGTTAGTCCTTCCGGATCACCAGGCCAGTTATCAACTTCAGTTGTTGTAGTCAGTTGGCCGCCGAGTTGTAAGCCGGCAATCAGGGTTGGCTTCAAGTTGGCACGTGCAGCATAAACAGCTGCGCTATAACCAGCAGGGCCTGAACCTAGAATAATCAGGCGTGAGTAACGAGCGCTCATTCGCAGCATCCTTTTTTTATTTAGAAATTTGTGGAATTATACGTGAAACTCTATAACAGTTGTGTGCGTTCGATGTCGATATTATTGATCATTCAAATCGATTTGAGCTATATACAACAACAGCGCTGTGCTAGATACTCAATTTAGCGGATCTGTTAGCAGCAGCCACTACATAATATTGCATCTTTTTTCTTGGAACAGGTGCATAATACCGAGTTTATTGTGAAACTATTTTGTCTTAGTTTCTTACAAAAACATGAATGAAAAATTGGTAACAGGACAGTATATGACTGCGGTGTCGAGTGTTTATGCACAGCGCTTAATAAAGACATTATTTTTAGTCTCTTTTGGAATTTATTTATTCCTTGCAACAGTGACCTATACGCCTTTTGATCCGGGCTGGATGCATATTTCCAGCGATACCCAGCAGGTTTCGAATGCCAGCGGGGTGGCCGGTGCGTGGATTGCAGATTTGCTGTTCGGTTTTTTAGGCTGGGCGAGTTTACTCATTCCGGTCTTTTTATATGTTGAGGCGATTCAGGTCTGGTGGCCGTATAGCTTTTTGAATAAACCTTTTCGCTATGCTGCACAGTTTTTTATTTTACTCGCGACAGCAAGTTTACTGTATCTGTATTGGCAGGTGCCAGCCGATACCCTGGACAATTCGTCAGGCGGTATCATTGGCTATGAGTTGGGGCAAAGTCTTTCACAGATTTTAACCATTTATGGTGCGACCATTTTTCTGCTGCTGTTCTGGTTTGTGTTATTCACTTTTGCGTTTGGTGTGAAGTGGAACAAAACCTGGGATACCCTCAGAGCGACACCTGCTTATTTACAAGACTTATTTTATAAAAATGTGCCAGAAGCCGAGTCTGCATTTGATCGAACCAATCCTGAAGTCAAAAAATCATTCGTAAATAGCAAACAAAAACCGGTCACAGAAAAAGTAACTCCAGTAGCCGAACATAAGGAAGTAGAACTTTCGCCTATTGTTCGTGATCTGGCAGCAGAGCGTCTGTTCAATGATATGGTGGAAAAAGAACAGTTTGCGCAGCAACAG
>DKLL01000088.1:0-8653 GCA_002455755.1 Acinetobacter sp. UBA6641 | reverse complement strand
CATACACCGCACGAGCATTTTCAAGCATTTGTTGATGAACAACCTGCAGCAACCGTTCCCCAGACTGCTAAACAAAATCTGGACTGGGATGATGATGAAATTTTTGATGAATTGCTTGCCGCTGTGCCGAGTGGAAAAACTGCAACAGATGTGCATACCCCATTTAATCCGGTCAACACAGAACCATCTGCACCATCAACAGCTATCCCTGAAGAAAAAATTGTGCCTGCATCTGCCAGCATAGCTGCATCATCCGTATTGAGTCATAGTACGCCTAAAAATATTACATTGGATGACGAGTTTGATCAGCTGGATGATTTACTGGTAGATGATTTACCTGTAGATCACCATGAGCCAACAGCTCCTCTGGCACGTACCACCAGTAATTATGCCCAGTCTTCAGCATTTGTACGCGCAGAAATTAATACCCAGATTCAGCAACAGCCGAAAATTTCTGAAGATGAAAAAGCATTGATTGCTTCAAATAAAGATGTATTCCGCGAAGTCTGGCAGGAAACCGCAGGTAAGCCGGTTGCTGAAGCTGAACTTGATGAAGATGATTTTGACCTTGATGCACCATTAACAGATTCAATGGGTCGTCCGATGTCACGTGCCATGCAAGTGGCTCAAAAACGTCGTGACTTGCCTACTTTGCCAGGACTGGAACTGCTGGATAAGGTCGATCCGAACAAGAAAGTGAATTTCACTGCTGAACAGCTCGCACGACTCTCCGAATTACTTGAAATTAAGCTGCAAGAGTTTAATGTCAAGGCACAAGTTGTTGAAGCTCAGCCTGGCCCTGTGGTGACGCGTTTTGAGCTGGATTTGGCACCCGGGGTTAAGGCCTCTAAAGTAACCAATATTTCACGTGACTTGGCGCGTTCGATGTCGATGGCATCGGTGCGTGTGGTGGAGGTGATTCCGGGTAAACCCTATATCGGCATTGAAGTACCGAATAGCACACGTGAAATGGTGCGTCTGATCGAGTTGTTAACCATTCCTGCTTTTACCGATCCGAATAGCATTCTTTCCATGGCAATGGGTAAAGATATTTCGGGTAATCCGGTGATTGCTGACTTGGGTAAAGCCCCGCATATGCTGGTAGCAGGAACCACCGGTTCGGGTAAATCGGTGGCAGTGAACTCGATGATTTTATCGATGCTACTGAAATATACACCAGATCAGTTACGTCTAATTTTAATCGACCCGAAACAGCTTGAGCTGGCCAACTATAACGATATTCCACATTTGCTCACTCCAGTCGTAACGGACATGAAAGATGCCGTCAATGCCCTGAACTGGTGTGTCAATGAAATGGAACGTCGCTATAAGCTGATGTCTTATCTGAAAATCCGTAAATTGAGTGACTATAACCGCAAGGTCGAAGAAGCGATTGCCAATGGGGAAGACTTAATTGATCCAACCTGGAAAGCAAGTGACTCGGTGGTAGGAGAGCGTGCACCACGTTTAACCCCATTACCTTCTATCGTCATTGTTGCCGACGAATTTGCCGACATGATTATGCAGGTAGGTAAAAAAGCCGAAGAAATGATTACCCGTTTAGCACAAAAATCACGTGCTGCCGGTATTCACCTGCTGCTTGCAACTCAGCGTCCATCAGTCGATGTGATCACCGGTTTGATTAAAGCCAACATTCCGACCCGTGTGGCTTTGCGTGTCAACAGTAAAATTGACTCGCGGACCATTCTGGATGCCGGTGGGGCGGAAGACCTGTTGGGTCATGGTGACATGCTGTTCCTTGGCCCTGGCAAGATTGAGCCGGAACGTGTGCATGGTGCGTTTATTTCGGATGATGAAGTAAACAATATCTGTGATGCCTGGCGTGAACGTGGTGAACCTGACTATGTGGATGAAATCCTGACGCCTTACGATGAAGAACCGACTTCGCGTGGCTTTGAAGATGGTGATGGTGGCTCGGATCGTGATGCACTCTATGATCAGTGCGTATCTTTTGTGCTGGAAACACGTAAGGCATCGACTTCATCGTTACAGCGTAAATTCAGTTTAGGCTATAACCGTGCTGCACGGATCATTGACCAGATGGAAGAAAATGGCATTGTCAGCAGCATGGGTGCCAATGGTAAGCGAGATATTCTGGTTTAATCCCAGATTTAAAAAAAAGCCTGCTCAATGCAGGCTTTTTTTTATTTGTGGAAATAAAACATGTCCTGAGCCAGTTCAATCAAGGCTTTCGTGGCAGGACTCATAAATTTCTTGTTCGCTACAGCCAGCCCAATATGGCGCTGGCTATTGGGTGTCAGGGGTCTTTTAACAACATTGGGATGTAACGCCAGCAGTTCAGGAGTAATCGCCATATCGGCGACTATAGACACGCCTTCGTTGATATTCACCATATTTAAAATGGTCAGTAGTTGTGACAACTGGTATTTGATGGTGGGTTGAATTTGATGCAGTTTAAATAGCAGTTCTACGTGCGTCTGGCTACCAGCCTTGGTTAATATAAAGGGATAATTCACCAATTCTGCAATACTTACTTCGGGTTTGCTGGCAATTGGATAACTCTTGGGGATAAGGGCTACAAAAATATCCTGAATAACCGGAAAGGTATCTAGCTCCGGTCTTGGTAATACCGCAAAACCGACATCTATCTGTTTTGTCAAAATCCATTGTGAAACTTGCTCATCAGTACCTTCATCGACATAAATTTCAATATTGGGATAACGTTGCCGATAGACAGTTAATATTTGTGGTAATAAATGGATGGAGGCAGAGGCACCAAAAGAACCAATCCTCAACGTGCCTTGATGCACCCCATATGCCGCTGCCGCTTCCTGTTGCATATTTTGTGCAGTATTCAAAATACTTTGCGCATGTAGCAGCAGCTGTGCGCCAATCGCGGTCAGTTCAATCTTATGCTGATCGCGTGAAAATAAGCACACCTTCCAGTACTGTTCCAGGTTCTTTAGCGCGTGTGACACTGCTGACTGGGTAATGCCGAGCTTTTTTGCGGTTAGGGTAAAGCTCTGGTTTTCTGCAACCAGAATAAAAATTTCAAGCTGGCTAAATGTCATGAGCTATATGAGTAAAAACTCATTTTCTAATGAGGCTGAATGAGGATTATATTATCAGCCTGATGAAAGTTAAAGTGCAGTCCAGCTGCTGAAAACAGATAGATATGAATATACTGATCGCCTTATTCCCCCTTATTATCATGATTGCCCTAGGGTATCTACTTAAAAAGTATCAATATCTTGCAACAGATTTTTGGGCGGGTGCAGAGAAATTTAACTACTTTATTTTATTTCCAACACTTTTGTTTACCAATCTGGCCTATGTCGAGTTGGATTTGGATGCGGTCACGTGGGTGTTAGCAGCCTTATTGATCATCATTATTATTGTCAGTCTGTTGATTTGGTCATTTAAATTATGGCGTTACATTCCTGCAGCACGCTTCGGCGTTTATATGCAAAGCCATATTCGCTTTAATACCTATATTGGCTTGTCATTAATGGCGCCTTTATTTGGTGCCAAAGGCGTACAGTTATTTGCCATGATCATGGTGGTGTCCATTCCCTTGGTGAATATTATCTCTGTATTGTCTTTTTCACAGGGACAAGGGGTTTCATTTAAGAATACACTGCTCTCGGTATTCAAAAATCCATTAATTTTAGGTTGTGTGGTAGGCATGCTATTTAATTTGAGTGGATTAACACTTTTTGTTGGAATTGAAAATGCACTGAAACTCTTGGCTGCAATGAGTTTGCCTCTGGGCTTGATTTGCGTGGGTGCCGGCTTGCAATTTTCCGCTTTAGGTCGCTGTTTATCCCGTTTGGCCATCAATACCGCAGGACGTCTGGTACTGATCCCTCTTTTTGCCTATGGCATTTGCAGTCTAATGCCCTTAAATCCACTTGAAACGGCAGTATTGGTGGTATTTTTTGCCTTACCTACCGCAAGCGCATCTTATATTTTGACCAAGTTTTGTCAGGGGGATAGTGAACTCATGGCGGGGGTAATTAGCCTGCAAACGCTCTGTTTTGCCCTAAGTTTTCCGATGCTGATGTGGCTGCTGTTCTAACTCACATTCAAGAGAATAAAAAGCCTGCAACAAGCAGGCTTTTTATCGAAACGAGGAAGTTAGGCAAACTTGGCAAGAACTTCCAGAAAGCCTTTGCTTTGACGTGGATATTGAGCAATCACGTCATGAATGCGTTGACCTTCAGGATTGGTGGCATTGATATCACGGCCATCGGCAATGAATTGAGTCAGTAAACGCTCATAATCATTTGGACGCATGTGCTTGAATGCATGATAAAGCACATGAAAATCAGCATTAACGCCTGCAGGAGGTAGCTGGGTTAAGTAGGCAAATACACGCTCATCTGACCATTCTTCATTGAACGTTGCTGGCTGAGATAATGCCATCGCAATCTCCTTGGTATACTGATTAAAATAAAAAAAAGCAAAATATGAGACTAGACCAGCAAACTTAAAGCATTACTTTAAGGCTTTGCCTAGTCGCAAGACTCGAAGCAAAGCTTCTCGTCTTGCGCCTGAACAAAGCAGCACTTGTTTCAGCCTACTCGAAGCAAAGCTTCTCATCTTGCGCCTGAACAAAGCAGCACTTTGTTCAGGCTCATATTTTGCCTTGATTCAAATTGCTTGACTAATCAGAATTCAGATTATCGCTCTTCAGGCAAATTGATATTCATTTCTAACATTTCAATATTGGCTTCGGAACGCACCGACATTTGAATATGCTGTTCATCTACACCACGAACATAGCGATTAACCACCTGCATGATTTCTTTCTTCATGAGGTCAATCTTTTCCTGACTTAAGCGTTTGCCTAAGCCCTGTTCAGAGGCAACAATAACTTTTAAGCGATCTTTAGCAGTTTGTGCGCTTGAAGGTTTATCATCGTTGCTGAATAATTTACTCCAGAATCCTGCCATTTCTTACGCTCCAAATAGTCTTGCTAACCAACCTTTAGGTTTGACTTCGATGTGACGGTAAGCACGTTCTTCACCCAGGAAGCGTGCTACAAGGTCATCATAAGCCTGACCAGCTGCATCTTCAGTAAACAGAATTACAGGTTTACCTTCGTTAGATGCTTGAAGTACGCTTTTACATTCAGGAATAACGCCCAGTGTAGGTACACGTAAGATATCTTTAGAAATATCGTCAATCGTTAACATTTCCTGTTTATCTGCACGTTCAGGATTGAAGCGTGTAATACAAAGATGTTTACGGATACGGCCTTCATTCTGTTCTACTTTTTTGGTTTTGCTGTCCAGCATGCCAATAATGCGGTCAGAGTCCCTTACAGATGAAATTTCAGGATTAGTTACAATGATCGCTTCATCTGCATGGTACATTGCCATGATTGCGCCACGCTCGATACCGGCAGGCGAATCACAAATAATGTAGTCAAATTCTTGAGAAAGTTCATCCATAACACGTGCAACACCTTCATCGGTCAAGGCATCTTTATCACGGGTTTGTGAGGCAGGCAAAATATATAAATTTTCAATATCTTTGTCACGAATCAGCGCTTGCTGAAGACGTGCTTCGTTATTTAAAACATTCACAAAATCATAAACAACGCGACGTTCACAACCCATAATTAAATCCAGGTTACGTAAACCCACGTCAAAATCAATCACAACAGTTTTGTGACCACGAAGGGCTAAACCTGTTGCAAAAGATGCACTTGTTGTAGTTTTACCTACACCACCTTTGCCTGATGTTACGACAACAATTTTCGCCACCGAATCCACTCCTGTTATGGTTCAAACCCCTTTTTTAAATCTGGGGCTTTTGGTGTTTATTTATACATTAAAATTCGAGAACTTCAAATACAAGTTCTTGATGATCATTCAAGTAAATATGGACAGATTTTTTCAGGACATGCTGCGGAATGTCATCTGCCACGCAATATGTACCTGCAATTGATACCAGTTCTGCTTCCAGGGAATGGCAGAAAATACGTCCTGCACTGTTCCCGCCTGCGCCGGCGATGACTCTACCACGTGCACTACCATAAATATGTATATTTCCTGAAGCAATGACTTCAGAGCCGCTGTTAATACCTGCATTCAGAATAATGTCGCCATGATCCTGGACCAGACACTGACCCGTACGCAAAATTTCATCATGATAAGAGGTCACATGGCTGATGACACGAGCGGGTTTGGCTGCCACTTCTGCAGCATCCTGGTTTTCGGCAGGGTCTGCTTCAGGTTTGACCTCAACCACTTGTTCTTTTGTGGCTTTAATCCGTTGTAAGGGTCTGTTGTCTGCAGGCAGAATAGGAAACTGAATGGCGCGGGCTTCATCGGAAAGAATGCCATCAATCACACCCATTGGCTGTAAGTCCAGGCTGATCAATAACTGAATCAGTGCAATCAATTCCTGTTCTACCGTGCTGTCTATAATCACCAGCGTGCCATGAGAAGCAGTTTCTTGAAGCATTTGAGTCAATTGCTGGCGGATTGCATTGTGATCATTGGTGTCAAAAGTTAATCGGGTAAAATTAACCATTCTGCCTGTAATCCGTATATCAGCCATAATTATTCCTTAAGACTTCTGACTCATTCATTTTATGTCGAAGTGATGTTGTAAATAGAGCAAATGCTAGAACAAATTGCAGCTTTTCTCTAGCCACGTTTTCAATATTTTTAATCTCATGATCATTCTTTGACTTGATCATGCTGTTCCAGGATTTGTTGCCATTGTTTTATTTTCACTTGCTGGCGAACCGCTTCTAAACTTTCAAAAACAGCCGATTCCACCAGTTTTTCCACATGGGTATTATTTTCAAATTGTATTTGGCTGATTTTATTTGAAATTTCTAAATATGCCAGATTTTTTTCATTTTTATGACCATATGCAAACGGTTCAATCAGCCCCAGCGTGATGTTTTCTCCCAAACGTTGTCCAATGCTCTGGATTTGTTGCTCGATGCGTCCTCCCACAATTGGAATCAGGCGCAATAACTGGGTCAGTTCAGGAGTGTCTTCAATGGCTTGATTGACGATATCGCCGACATTTTCAGCAATCATGATTTTTTGTGCTTGCAGTTCTTTGCCTAAAGATTCTTGCAAAATATCTGCCAGGGCAATGGCAAACATGTCACGGTGATGGGCAACCAGATCCTCAATCAGTTTTTTATGCGTGGTACTGGTAGTGAGTTCACGTTTTATACTGTCTAAAACCGTAATCACGATACGGCTGGTGAGTTCTTCCAGCAGCATATGGTAATAAAACTTAGCCCGCCGATACCAAGCGTCCGGAATAACTTTATACCCATGTTGATAGAGGTTGTAGGCGATGGAACCGGCACGTAATAAACGTAAAAAACGCAGCTGCGGAATAATCGATAAAATTTCATACCAGTGAATAAACGGAAAGAAAAACCAGCGCTTATGGTGTTGCCCTATAATTGCAATTAACCAGCGGACCAGCAGTTCAATCACCAGAAAACTGGTAAACCAGCTTTCGGTAATGATGACCCATGGGCGTAATGTGGTGCGGTAAAACTGCAACAGTTCAGGAAGATGAATGAAGTTAAACAGCCAGCCACCAAAATCACTCATCAGGATGGCATTGGCACTTAAGCAGAACAGGTTGATGATGATCAGAATCATCATAAAAATGTCATAGCCGAGTGCGACTTTCCATCCCCAGGTGCCTTTTTTGACAAAAGAAAAGGTTGGAGGCGTGATTTGGTCGTCTTGCTTCATTTTCTTCCTTGCGCGTGCTTAAGCTTTTGCAGCCAAGTCTTGCTTCATACGTTCAATGAGTTGATCTTTCTCAGTCCATAATTCATGAACCCATTGCTGAAAACGCTCACGATATTCAGCATCATCTTCATAATTTCCACCCAATACCCAATCTGGAATATCAATTTTACGCAAATTCACCGCAATACAATTGAGTTCGCCTAACCAGAAATCGCCGTAACCCGGCGCACCATCCGGATAAACAATGGTCATATCGACCAGCGCATCAATCTTGTTGCCTAAAATATTGAGAGCCAAGGCTAAACCACCGGCTTTAGGTTTAAGCAAATGTTTGTAGGGCGATTGCTGCTGTGCATGTTTCTCAGGGGTAAAGCGGGTACCTTCCAAATAGTTCAATAAGGTAAAAGGCTGACTTAATAGCTGTTCACAGGCTTTACGTGATTCTTCCAGATCACGGGTTTTCAGTTCAGGATTTTTGGCAATCTGTTCCTTGCTATGACGTTTCATCATTGGGAAACCTAAAATTTTAAAGGCTTGTCCCACAAAAGGAATAAAGATCAGTTCCCATTTGGTAAAGAAACGGGTCAGGGGCATACGGGTTAAACCAAAATATTGATTGACCGTAGTATCTACCCAGCTTTGATGGTTACAGGTCATCAGATAACGACCCTGCATGCTCAGATCTAAATCGTCATCAATCGTGATATCCCATTTCAAATGTGGTAGCACATGATCAATCAGCCAATTATTGACACTGAGCCAGCTGTTGGTAATCTGAATGTTGGTTTCATCTACTTTACGTGATTTTTTAATCAGTTTAGTTAATCCCAATGCGAGTACAGGTGGGCCATGAAAAAAAGTACTTCCGGTAATCACTGACCCCACAGTAAGCCCGCGAGATATTTTTTTTAATATCGGTTGCTTGG
>DKLL01000152.1 GCA_002455755.1 Acinetobacter sp. UBA6641 | reverse complement strand
TTTGGGCGGATGGCAAGGAAATCCTGTAATCAGATTTTAGCTATGCTGTCATTTTTATAATAATCGATGAAATGACAGATCAAAATAGATGTCTTACCTGAGCATAAGCTAAAAATAGACTGCTGATTGATGAATATAAAAAACCAGTCCAAGCGAAACCCGGGCTGGTTTTTAATATTGACTGTTAGAGTCGATTAAGCAGCTGTTTTAGATGCAGTTCCATTATTAACTACAGCTTCAGCAGCAGGTGCTTTTTGTTCAGCATTCAAACTTTCAGTGGCTTTTTTAACAGGAAAATCTGGAATATATACAATTTGCGCAGAAACATGGGCAGAGCAAGCGACCACAGCGATAGCTACAAGAGATTTAATCACGTTCATCATCATTTTCCTTTAGTGAAAGGATGTCTGGATCATTAAGAAATTAATCAGACAAGGAGAGAAATAAAAAATAAGTTTCATGTGAATGATATCAAGAAGTAATCAATTAAAGTAAGCTTATGGAAGTAAAAAAAGATGAACGGCGAGTTTAAAATATTATATAAATCATATATTTAGAGTTTTTGCTCTAAGACAGACTGCCCATTAGCAATCTGTCTTAACTGCTTTGAAAATATATAAAAATTATTTTGCATGGCATTTATTTTGGTATTTTTTTTCGTAAACTTTTCCAGCGACACCTCCAATAATCGCACCACTAAACGTACCGAAAACGGGTAATACACTACCAGCCACTGCACCAATCAACACCCCTTTTAAAGTGGGTGAAAAAGCAGATTTTGTAGCTGTGACTGGCTCAGGGCGAGTATCTACCATAGGATCTTGTATTTCAGTGTTCATATTTACCTCTATAAATTTCATGATTAGGAACTCAGATATTCCGCATATTAGCCTAGCGAATTGCGCTTTTAGTTGTGTCCTAGCCTTGTATAGATAAGTTGTCTTTTGTAAGAACCTTAAAGCAAATATGGCTATTGTGACCCAGCTGTAAGTTTTTGCGCTGTAATGTTAAAACTCACTTTTTTGTTTAGAAAATATCCTATGATCTGAGCTCAAAATAATAAAACCTGAGGTGAAAACAATGGCTATCGCAAAAGTGGTTGAAGTGAATTCAAGCAGTAATAAAAGTTTTGAAGATGCTATTCAAACTGGAATAGACAAAGTCACCGAAACCGTTAAGAACGTACAGGGTGCATGGATTAATGAACAGAAAGTGGTCATTAAGGACAACAAAATTACAGAATATCGGGTGAATTTAAAAATTAGCTTCTTGGTGGATTAAATTGCATAGATAAATAAATTCTAAGATAAAAAAACCCCCAACATCTGGGGATTTTTATTGCCTTTCTTTACTTGAAATTGCTGTACTTAAGACTTTGGCTTATTTTCCGGAAGATCGCAGTTATCTTCTTTACAGATTGCGGAATCTTCAGCAGTAATGTTGTCTTGTTGAGGTGCTTCCAGTGCTTTTTCCATCACCTGTAAAAACACTTCACGTGGCTGTGCGCCCGCGAGCGCGATACGCTGATCAAATACAAAGAACGGTACACCGGTTACTTTTAATTGATCACGTGCCACTTCTTCATCAAATTTGACAAAATCTGCAAATTCTTCCGAATTGAGCACATCGTCCACTTCAACCGGATTTAAGCCGATGCGTGCTGCGACATCTTCCAGCGTTTCACGTTCACCAATGGCTAAACCTTGGGTCATATAACTATAGAAAAAGGCTTCTTTGGCTTCGGAACCCAAACCTTTGCTTTGTGCCAAATGAATGATGCGGTGAGCATTGAAGGTGTTGCCTGAGTTGGCATTTTCCCAGTTGAACTGAATGCCTTCTTCTGCAGCCATTGCCGCAATATTGCGCTGCATTTCTTCAACTTCAGCCAAGCTACGTCCATATTTTTGCGCGAGACGTTCAGAATTGGATACTTCTTGGCGAACAGGGGCATCCGGGTCAAGCTCATAACTATGCCAATGGACTTCAAGTTCTATACCGGCCTGTTCAGCAGCNNTTATGTAGCTTTTGTTTGAAAAATAAACGATTGAAATCAAAACGAGTTATGATGTTGAAAAGACCGTCTAGCGGAGCTCTCATATGCCGAGGATTTTTCTCATCTTGGGATTGGCGACATGTACTGTATTTGGCTGGTTGTTTTACCAGTATTCCGTCCAGCAACAAGAACTCGGTCAGGTACATGAGTACCAAGCCGTATTGTATGAAAAAGCTGAACTGATTTATCAGCAAGCCCAAGACTGGTCTAAACCGATTGAGGTTAATGTCTCGGATAATCGTTTGCAGGGCGATTATAAAGTAATGGCAGATTTCGTACTCAGCGAAATGATTCAAAATGCTGAAGCCAGAAATCAGTACTTACGTGAACTGAAACAGATTCACTGGGATCAGTTCTTAAATATTGACCGCCTGGATAAAGATCGCAAGCAGAAATATGCAGAAACCGAGCAGATGTTGCAGCAAGCGCATCTACTGGCAAACCGCTATCAGCAACAAACCGCACAACGGGAAGAGAATGCCTTGGCCCGGGCGAAACAGTTATCCATTAAATCGCATCTTAGACACCAATTAATAGACAGCCTTCGGGAGAGCCGCGATAGTGATCAAACTCATGCACTATTTGCCTTGGAGCTACAGATATTAAATAAGGCGGACGCTTTATTCCAAATTCTTAAAAACAATAAATGGCAGAAAAAGAACAAGACCTTTATGTTTTATCAGGATCAGCCGATCAAGCAGTTCAATGACCTGTATAAGCAGATTTTACAGTTAAATGCAGAAATGGAAAAAATTAAAATGCAAAACCGTCAGGCCGTTGAGCAGCGTTTATAGATTTTGAGTGTTGGTGGGGGCGTGGAAATCAGATCAAGCAGTGGTTTAAAATAAAAAAAGCGTACTGAAGTACGCTTTTTTTATTCATGTCATGCAGCTGTAGAGCGATTAAGCACTTTTAGCTTCAGCCTGAACAGCGAGCATATGACCTTGTTCTTCAAAGTTGCTGTGCCAAGACAATGCTTCACGCAAGATGTGTGGAGTCTGACCGCCTTTAGCACATGCGCGATCAAAGTAATCGTTTAGGGCATCACGATACATAGGGTGTGCACAGTTGTCGATGATGGCACGAGCACGTTCACGTGGAGCAAGACCACGTAAGTCAGCCAGACCCTGTTCAGTCACTAGGATGTCTACGTCGTGTTCAGCATGGTCTACGTGAGATGCGAACGGAACAACAGAAGAAATGTCGCCACCTTTTGCAATCGATTTGGTCACGAAGATTGCCAGGTGTGCATTACGTGCAAAGTCACCTGAACCACCAATACCATTCATCATTTTAGTACCACATACGTGAGTTGAGTTTACGTTACCGTAAATATCGAACTCCAATGCCGTATTAATACCGATAATACCGAGACGACGAACCAGTTCAGGATGATTCGAAATTTCTTGTGGACGAAGCACAAGTTTGTCTTTGTATTGTTCAAGGTTATTAAATACTTTTTCGCCATATTTAGCAGAAAGCGTAATAGATGAACCTGAAGCAAATTTCATTTTGCCTGCGTCAATCAATTCAAACGTACAGTCTTGAAGGACTTCAGAATACATGATCAAATCTTCGAAATTTGAATCTTTCAGACCCGTCAATACAGCGTTGGCAATTGAACCAATACCTGCCTGAAGCGGACCCAAGTTTTTAGGAAGACGCTCTTCAGCAACTTCTTTTTCAAAGAAGGCGATCAAGTGGTTTGCAATCCCTTGAGTTTCATCATCTGGAGCAGTCACAGTAGATGGAGAATCGTGGAATTCGTTGTTAATGACGATCCCTACGATTTTTGCCGGATCAATATTGATGGCATGAGTACCAATACGTTCATCTACCTTGATCAAAGGAATGGCTTGACGTGTTGGACGATAGGTTGGAATGTAGATGTCATGTAAGCCTTCAAAAGCAGGGCTTAAGTTGGTGTTGATTTCTACAATCACCTTTTCAGCAAAGATTGCAAAACTTGCAGAGTTACCTACAGAAGTCGTTGGGATGATGCCACCATCTTCAGTAATGGCTATAGCTTCAATGATTGCAACATCTGGTTTTTTCAATTGCTGGTTACGCATTTGTTCAACAGTTTCAGACAAATGCTGATCGATGAACATGACTTCGCCTTTGTTAATGGCTTTACGTAAAGTGTTATCCACCTGGAAAGGTAAACGGCGAGCAAGTACACCAGCTTCAGTTAATTGTTTATCTAGGTCATTACCAAGACTTGCACCGGTGATTAAAGTAATTTTTAAAGGATTACTTTGAGCTTGTTTTACCAATGCTAAAGGGACAGCTTTTGCTTCACCTGCACGAGTAAATCCACTCATACCTACAGTCATGCCATCTTGGATAAAAGTAGCAGCTTGTTCTGCGCTCATGACTTTGTCATGAAGTGACGCTAAACGAATACGATCTAAAGACATGGTTTACGCTCAATTCTTGTTCAAAACTAGACGGATTGTACCGTCCCAAAAACAAATTGTGCATGCCTGTTAGGCTAAGGTCTAATTTTTTGAAAAAATGTGGGTATAACATTTTTTTATGATTTTTAATTCATTGATTTTAATTGTGTAAAAATCAAGGGCTCAACAGTTATACAAAACTGTTTATTGACTAATTGTTCAAGACTCAAAAGTGTCCACTGATCGTCTGCTTAATTTTTCCTANNCCTTCTGGGCGATTATGGATGGTGAGCTGCCCTTGATGAAGATCAACAATACGTTTCACAATAGCCAAACCTAAACCGCTGCCTTGTATGGTACGAGCTTCATTACCACGCACGAAAGGTTGCATTAAATCTTCAATCTGATCTTCCGGTATACCTTCTCCATGGTCAGCAACACTAATCAGTAAATGATGATCTTCTACTTTGGCGGATAACTCGATTGGTTCGGCGCCATAGCGTTTTGAGTTATTAATCAGATTGCCAATCAAGCGTTTTAAAGACTGGCTACGTGCCTGAATCACCGGAATGTCCTGAGCTGCAAAACGGATGTCTAAAGGTTTGAACTGAATGATCAGTTCCTGTAACAGCATATTGATGTCAGTATCTTGCAGTTCTTCATCTGAACCATCGCGCATATAAGAAATAAACTGGTTCAGGATGGCATCCATATCTTCGACATCATAAATGAAACCTTCTTTTAGGAAGTCATCATCAGGCATCATTTCTGCACTTAAGCGGATGCGGGTCAGAGGAGTCCGCAAGTCATGGGAAATACCCGCCAACATGATACGCCGGTCGCGTTCAGTCTGATCCAGGGTATAAATCATCTGATTGAAAGCCTGATTGACTTCCCGAATCTCCTGTGGTCCATGATTGGTTTCCAGATAGGGGGCAGAGCCGGTTTTACTGTAGCTGTTGGCTGCATCCTGCAAACGGCGAAGCGGGCGGTTTAACTGGCGCACCAGCGTTAAAATAATGGCGGCAGCAATCAGTGGCACGCCAATTAACCAGCCATAAATCAGTTCAGGGCTATAGTTGGCATAGGTTTTTAGAGGTTCACGCACCCAATGTCCGTTCATTTCCGGGGTCTGAATCCAAATGCGCGGACTGGGCTTAAACTGGAAATAGACCGTCACATTTTCAACTTTCAGTTCTTTCGCTAGTTTTTTTTCTATTTGATTGGTAAAGAACTCGGCAATCACCTTGTCTTTTACCCGGGGGTATTCTGCCGGGTTGGTAATGTATTCAATTCCGACCCGATTTTTTAGCCATAAATCAGCATCCACTTCGGCATTGTTATGAAAAATGCGTAAGTCTGGATTATTCAGAATTTCCAGCTCTACCCCCAAATAGCGCGCATGCTGCTGAATTTCAGGAAGGTAAAGGGTACGCCAAAAGAACCATAACGACATAAATAAACTGAAAAATACAACGAATAACACGAGCACAGTGGTACGCATTGCAGCAGAACGCGGCTTGATTTTATCTAGAAAACGTTCCGAGCGGGTTCGCTTCTTTTCCGAATAAGCTTCGTAATCAGTAAATTTTTGTGGGTCGATGGGTTCGAGTTTCACACTGTGTCCTTTTGCTCAAAAGGGGGGAGGTTCCCCCATAGTTGGATACACGTTAAGGTCATCCGCAACTGTTTGAGGCAGGACTTAAGATAGTCAATGATGTTTCTGCGAAAGAATCGCTTGAATGACGGAGGTTGTCGAGTTTTGCGGATGACAATGGTTTTGCTTACTTTTGTCGAAACAAAAGTAAGGCGAACCGCAGGTTCAACCCTATAAATGAGGCTAGACCATAAGACTCCGTCATCAATCAAGGTATTAATTTACTCAGCACCATCTGGAACAAACACATAGCCTACGCCCCAAACCGTTTGAATATACCGTGCACGAGCAGGGTTTTCTTCAACCAGACGACGTAAACGCGATACCTGAACATCAATCGAGCGCTCCATCGCACCCCATTCACGACCACGTGCCAGGTTCATCAACTTGTCACGGGTTAAAGGTTCGCGAGGGTGTTGGACTAGGGCTTTCAGTACTGCAAATTCACCGGTGGTCAATGTTACTACCTGGCCTTCACGGGTGAGGGTGCGGGTAGATAAGTCCAGGGACCATGGGCCAAAGCTGACCACTTCCATTTGCTGGCTTGGTGCACCAGGAACTTCACGAACCTGGCGGCGTAATACGGCACGAATACGCGCCAACAGCTCATTCGGGTTAAAGGGTTTAGGCAGGTAGTCATCGGCACCGGCTTCAAGCCCGGCAATACGGTCAGAATCGCTGCCACGTGCAGTCAACATGATAATCGGCGTGTCGATATTCGATTGGCGTAAACGGCGACAAATACTTAAACCATCTTCCACAGGAAGCATAAAATCGAGCACGATCAGGGAGAAAAGTTCGCGCTGCAATAAACGATCCATTTGCGTTGCATCGTGGGCAGTTTTGACCACAAAGCCTTTATCTTCTAGAAAACGCTGTAATAACGTCCGTAAACGCACATCATCATCTACAACGAGAATGCGTTCGACGCGATCAGTTTCGGTTTGTACTGGATCTGTTTTATCAGCAGGTACCACTAAACTCATGATGTGCTCCTTGTTCTTTATTGTCATCGTAAACAAAAGTTCGGATAGCCTTGAGTATACGATTCATTTGTATCTGTTTACTATGCTCTAAAGCAACAAATATTGCAGATAAAATCAAGACATAGATACCAAACATATACATCTAAATTATGGCTTATAAGGTTGAATATGGCGGGTTAAAATCTACTTATCACTTAATTTTGCGGCAAATTATAAAAAAACATAAATTGGCAATACTGACCACTTATAAATTTAATCAAAACAATTGTGGATTTTATGGGCTTGGTCTTTATAATCATGCCATTTAGTACTTATCCTTGTGGGATCAAACACGATGACTGACTTAGTTCAGCAGTTAGCAAAAGAAATTGCCGTACGTCCAAATCAAGTAGAAGCTGCCATCAAACTGATTGATGAAGGTGCCAGCGTTCCATTTATCGCACGTTACCGTAAAGAAGTAACTCAAGGCTTGGACGATACCCAGTTACGCCAACTCGACACCCGTTTATCGTATCTACGTGACTTATTTGAACGTCGTGAAAAAGTAATCGAATCTCTGAAAGAACAAAATAAATTGTCAGATGATTTGTTGGCACGTGTTAATGCTGCTGAAACCAAGAATGCTTTAGAAGAACTTTATGCGCCGTACCGTCCAAAACGTACCAGCAAATCTTTTAAAGCCAAAGAAGCGGGCTTAGGTCCTATTGCCGAGAAAATCTTTAGCGAGCAGGTTGATCCCGCTGAAGCATTGGCTGGCTTTAGCCATGAAGATTACCCCGATGTGGAAAGCCAACTGGATGCGATCCAGCACATCCTGATTGATGACTGGGCACAGAATATTGCCTTAACCACTGAACTTAAAGCAAGCTTTGCCAAAACTGCTGTTTTAAAAAGTTTAGTGGCCAGTGAAGAGAAAAAAGAAGTTGGTAAAAAATTCCGTGATTATTTCGATTTTTCCGAAAACCTGAATAAAGTACCTTCACATCGCTTGCTGGCAATGCTGCGTGGCCGTCAGGAAAACGTCCTGGGCTTAAAGGTGGATGGTGAAGATGATGCACCACTGGCGCGGATTGAAACTGAATACCATTTAGATGCAATTCAACCACAAGCCCGCCAGGACTTTTTAAAGCAAACTGCAAAATTGTTCTGGTTAGGCAAAGTCCGTCCACAAATCGAACATTCATTATTGACTGAAAAGCGCTTGGCTGCTGAAAGCGAGGCGATGGAAGTGTTTGCTGAAAACCTGCGTCACTTATTGCTTTCTGCTCCTGCGGGTGCGCGTTGTACCTTAGGTGTAGACCCTGGTATCCGTACCGGTGTGAAACTGGCGGTGGTAAACCAGTCAGGTGATGTGGTTGCACATAGCACGATTTATCCATTTGCACCCAAAGAAGATAAAGAAGGTTCAATTGCTGAGCTTGCGCGTCTGTGCCGTGAATTCAATGTTGATTTGATCGCGATTGGTAATGGTACTGCCAGCCGTGAAACTGAAGCTGTTGTAGCTGAAATGATGGCTCAAAATGCTGATTTGAATTTGACCCGCGTTTCAGTCAGTGAAGCAGGTGCATCGGTTTATTCAGCATCTGAACTGGCTTCACAAGAACTTCCTGAATTAGACGTTTCGATTCGTGGCGCTGTGTCTATTGCACGCCGTTTACAGGATCCATTGGCGGAACTGGTGAAGATTGATCCAAAATCGATTGGTGTGGGCCAGTACCAGCACGACGTGAACCAGGCTGGTTTGGCAAAAACGCTGGAAGCGGTAGTGGAAGACTGTGTGAACTCGGTCGGTGTGGATGTGAATACGGCATCTTCGGCAATCTTGGGTTATATCGCAGGTTTAAACAAATCGATTGCACAACAGATTGTTGATTTCCGTAAGGAAAATGGCCGTTTTGATAACCGTCAAGCCTTGAAGAAAGTGCCACGTTTAGGCGAGCGTACCTTTGAGCAGGCAGCAGGTTTCTTGCGTATCCAGGATGGTTCTGAACCGCTGGATGCATCTGCGGTTCACCCTGAATCTTATGCTCTGGTGAGCAAAATTGTTGCAGCAAAAGCCACTACGGTAAAAGACATTATTGGCAACTCTGAAATCATTCGCCAGGTGAATGCCGAAGAATTTGCCGATGAGCAATTCGGTTTGCCAACTATTCAGGATGTATTGGCTGAACTGGAAAAACCGGGCCGTGACCCACGTCCGGAATTCCGTACCGCCAAGTTCCGTGAAGACATCACTGAAGTGTCGCAATTGACTGAAGGCATGCAGCTGGAAGGGGTGATCACTAACGTGACCAACTTCGGTGCATTTGTGGATGTAGGTGTACACCAGGACGGTTTGGTGCATATTTCTGAACTGGCGAACGAGTTTGTAGCAGATCCGCACAAAGTGGTGAAACCGGGTCAGATCGTCCAAGTCCGTGTATTAACCGTCGATGCTGAACGTAACCGTGTGAACCTGTCGATGCGTCCTGAAGGTTCTGAAGCACCTGCTAAAGCGCCACGTCAGCCACGCCGTGACAATGCTCAGAATGAACAACGTACTGAACGTAAGCCTCAAGGCAAACGTCCACAGCATGCACGTCCGCAAGGCGACCGTCCACAAGCTCATAAAAAGCCTCAAGCGGCTAAACCGCAAGAAAATAAAATTGGTGGTCTAGGTGCATTGTTATTGCAAGCCGGGATTAAAGGTTCGAAATAATTTTAGAGTTTTTTAAGATTTGAAAAAAACCTCCCTATAGGGAGGTTTTTTATTTTATATTTCAAACTATTAAGTAGAATATTTAGAGTGAAAAATGCTGCGTAGCTATTACCATAATCCAATTCAAAATTTCATTGCTGATTCATCTGAAAGAATTCTGGGTAATTTGGCGCAAGTACATCAATTTGCTTTAGAAGACCGGCAAAAAAATGCATGGCTCAAACAAATTCAAATTTTAAAAAATAGTTTTGCTGAATTTAAAGAAGGACATTTATTTTTTGAGTTTTCAATTCCCCGTATGGGAAAACGAGTTGATAATATTTTCATTTTTAAGAATTTAATTTTCGTTATTGAATTTAAAGTCGGTGAAAAACAATATGCAGCTGCTGCAAAGACACAAACCATTGATTATTGTTTGGATTTGCTTAATTTTCATGCAGGAAGCGATCAGCAAAAAATTATTCCGGTATTGGTTGCAACACACGCGGATGACAGAAATATTGACTGGTCTAAGCTCATTCAACTTGAGGATGTAGTCTGTTGCAATGAATTGAATTTAAAAGAAACAATAGAACACCTCATTCAGCAATATGAAGATACAGCCCCTATTGATGCAATATGCTGGTTAAATTCAGTTTATAAACCTACTCCCACAATTATTGAAGCGGCACAAGCCCTTTATCAAGGTCATCAAGTTGAAGAAATTTCTCGTAGCGATGCGGGCGCGATTAATCTAGAAATAAGCTCAAGAAAGATTGCATCAATTATTGAAACAAGTAAGCGAAATCATCAAAAAGCTATCTGTTTTTTAACAGGCGTTCCTGGTGCCGGAAAGACTTTAGCCGGATTAAATATTGCCAATCAAAGACTAAAGGCAGATGAGTCGGAACATTCCGTATTTTTATCTGGAAATGGTCCTTTAGTGGATGTACTAAGAGAAGCTTTGACACGTAATACTGTGGAAATTGGAAAAAGTGTAGCTAAAAATATTAAACGCTCAGAGGCTGAACGGGGGACGAGAACATTTATTCAAAATATTCATCACTTTCGTGACCATTATTTAAAGTCGGCAGAAGTTCCGATTGAGAAGGTAGTTGTTTTTGATGAAGCACAACGAGCTTGGCAAAAAGACCAAGTCTCTAATTTTATGAAGCAGAAAAAGGGCATTGATGACTTTGGTATGTCTGAACCCGAGTTTTTGATTCACGTAATGGATCGACATCCAGATTGGTGCGTGGTTGTGTGTCTGATTGGCGGTGGACAAGAAATTAATACCGGTGAAGCGGGTGTCACAGAATGGATTGAAGCCTTAAAGCAAAATTATCCAGATTGGAAAATTTATTATTCAGATAAGATTCTGGATGAGCCAGTTTATTTAGCTGCAACTGAACAGAGAACATGGCTAAAGCAGCAGGGTATTTGTGAAAGTTCGCTGCATTTGGCTGTATCGGTAAGATCATTTCGCAGTGAGCGTGTATCGCAATTGATTCACCATCTTTTAGATGATGAAGCGGAGCAGGCTGCTGAACTTTATCAAAATATAAAGAGTGATTATCCGATTTATCTCACACGGGATTTAAAGCAAGCCAAAAAATGGTTGAAGACAAAAGCCAAAGGGTCGGAGCGTTATGGGATTATTGCAAGTTCTGGTGCACGACGTTTAAGAGCAGAGGGCATTGATGTAAAAAATAAAATTTCTCCGGCGGATTGGTTTTTAAATTCTTCTAGGGATGTACGGTCTTCGTATTATTTAGAGGACATCGCGACCGAATTTGATATACAAGGCTTGGAAATCGACTTTAGCTGCTTGGCTTGGGATATTAATTTTTATTATGAGCAGGGATGGCAATATCAGGCATTTAAAGGCACCTGCTGGCAACAGATCAGGCAGAAAGAAAAACAACAATATTTATTGAACGCCTATCGCGTATTATTGACTCGGGCCCGGCAAGGCATGGTGATTTATATTCCGAATGTGGATGATGCTGATTGGACACGCCCAAACTCAAAATACGACAGTATATACCAATATCTAAAGAGATGCGGCTTTGAATATCTATCTTAAAAAACCTCCCAATCGGGAGGTTTTTTATTTAATCTTTATGAATTAATGATGGGCACAATCCAGCTACAGATAATCAGAATAATACCCAAATGACCCAACTTACGCGTGATTTTTTCTATCGTTGAAACCCGAACAGCAGGCTGCTGAGAAGCGTTTTTCATTTTTAGCGATGCCAGAGACTTATTGAAATGCAGGAANNGATTTGTTGAAATGCAGAAACATCGCCAGATCGATACAAATTAAAATACTACCGATATCACTGACAATATCCATCAATTTATATTCTGGCAGATGCCATGAAGTCGCGATTTGATAAGCTAGAAAAAGAGCAAAGGCAAAACAGGCATATTGGAAAATAAGAGCAGCAATCCGCATAAAAAACTAAAAATAAAAAAAGATGGCTGTTTATAACATAAAAAAGCCAGTCTGATGACTGGCTTTCATGGCGCATAATCTTACCAATGTTCACCCGGGAACAAACGTGCATACGCTTTTTGTACCCAGTTCAGTTTCTGTGGCTGACCTACCGAAGCGGAAGAGCTGGGGAACAGGTTATAACCAATCGACATCAGTTTATTGTTGATGTCTGGTGCAATGGAATAAGTGATTGATGCAAGGCGACCTAAGTGGGTTGCTACTTTTTTCGGACGTTTCACAATTGCATAGGCAATCAAATCGGCTGCCTGTTCAGGAGACAGGGTTGGCACATATTTATAGATTTTAGTCGGTGCAATCATTGGGGTACGAACCAACGGCATATAAATTGAGGTAATGGCAATTTTATGCGAATGAACTTCGGCAGATAGGCAACGGCTAAAGGCATCCAGTGCGGCTTTAGAAGCCACATANNTTTAAATCACATGGGAAAACAGAGGCTTTGCCTCCTTTGGCTTCTATTTCTTGTTTGACTTGATCTAATGTTTCTTTGGTACGAGCCACCAACAGAACATGTGCACCGGCATCGGCAAGTTTATGTGCAGCGGTTAAACCAATACCACTAGATGCACCTGTGATTAAAACAACTTTGCCGTTAACTCGATTCTGAAAGAGTTTCTCTAGTCTTGAATTCACAATATTTTCCTGGTTTCAATAGAATAAAAATTTAGATTATTTTTTTAGTTGATTCTAGCGCTCAAAATTTAGGAAATCTGAGCTATTCTCGAGTCGACTATAATAGCGAATGTAATAAAAAAATCTACAAATAAGTTATTGAATTTGAAAATATAATTAGAGTAATTGCTCTATTATTGTTCGACCTGTAATTCAATTTTTACCACGAATTTCAAATAAAGCAAAGAACTAGAGCAAGAAATATATCAAACAATAAAAAAAACCTTCTCCCAGTCAGGAAGAAGGTGATATAGGCTAACAGAAAAGTATTAAACTTGGGCTAGTGCCTGTTCTAGATCTGCAATCAAGTCATCAATATGTTCAATTCCGACTGATAGGCGGACCATATCAATACTGACTCCGGCAGCCTTTAACTCTTCTTCATTGAGCTGACGATGGGTGGTGGTGGCCGGATGGCAGGCCAGGCTTTTGGCATCGCCAATATTTACCAGACGGGTAAAGAGTTGCAGGGCATCAATAAAGCGGGTTCCACCTTCACGGCCATCTTGCACACCAAAAGACAGGATCGCAGACGGTTTTCCTTTCACGTATTTTTGTGCCAAAGCATGTTGTGGGTGATCTTTCAGGCCAGCATAATTGACCCATTTCACTTTCGGATGCTGCTGTAAATATTCCGCGACCTTTTGTGCATTTTCAGTATGACGCTCCATACGCAGACTTAAAGTTTCCAAGCCTTGCAAGATCAGGAACACGCTGAGCGGACTAATGGCGGCACCGGTGTTACGTAACGGCACTACACGTGCGCGGGCGATATACGCCGCTTCACCCAAAGCTTCGACATAATTGACCCCATGATAGCTCGGATCAGGCGTATTCAAGACTTTAAAACGCTCAGGATATTTGCCCCAAGGGAATTTACCGCTATCGACAATGGCACCACCAATCGAGTTACCATGTCCGCCAATATATTTGGTCAGTGAATGCACCACAATGTCGGCACCATATTCAAAAGGTTTAAGCAGGGCAGGCGTGGCAACGGTATTATCGACAATTACCGGGACGCCATATTCATGCGCAATTTTAGAAATGGCTTCAAGGTCAATAATATTGCCGAGTGGATTACCGATCGATTCGACAAATACCAGTTTGGTTTTGTCATCAATCAGCTCATGCAAGCTTTCAGGTTTTTGATAATCAAAAAATCGCACTTCAATGCCTTGTTTTGGCAAAGTATGTGCAAATAAATTATAAGTCCCGCCATAGAGTGTAGAAACCGAAGCAATATTGTCACCGGCTTCAGCAATGGTCTGAATGGCATAGGTAATCGCTGACATGCCGGATGCCAAAGCCAAAGCCCCAATCCCGCCTTCCAGGGCTGCCAGACGTTGCTCGA
>DKLL01000276.1 GCA_002455755.1 Acinetobacter sp. UBA6641 | reverse complement strand
GCACGTTTTTTAGCTTGAGCAGAGTTTGCCACTCGTGCACTCCTTGAATTAGATTGGTCTGGGCGGGCTGAAATTGCAACTGAAAACCTTCATCAGAAGAATTATCACCAGCCCGTAAACAAGTGCCATATTGTGATTAAACTATGGCGGTAAGTCAAGTCTTGACTTGATTTGACAACATTTTAGATGCATAAAAATTATAAAGAAACCGTTACATTAGTAATAACCTATAGAGATCGCTTAAAAAATGACTAAATCAATTAAAAGTGCAATTGTGATTGGCGCAACAGGTTTAGTAGGCCGTGAACTACTGAAAGAGCTTAACCAGATTGAAAGCTGCGAAAAAATAACCGCAGTCGTTCGACAGGAAGATTCCAGGCTTAAAAGCCTAAAAAAAGTACAGCAATTTATCTTGGAAGATTTTCTGCTTCTGAATGATCAAGATGTGAATGGCTATAGTCATGCCTTCAGCTGTTTAGGTACTACGCAAAAAAAGGCCGGTTCGAAACAGAATTTTTATAATATTGATTATGAAATTAATGCCCACTTTGCCGATTTACTGGAATCGACTTCTACCCATTACCTGCTGGTGAGCGCGATGGGTGCAAACGCCCGCTCAAAAATTTTTTACAATAAAGTCAAAGGAGAGCTGGAACAGCATATCCAAAGTTTAAATCTGGAATATACATCCATTCTGCGTCCTTCATTATTAATCGGTGAACGTCAGGAACAACGGACTTTGGAGGATCTGACGCAAAAGCTGTATCAAAAAATTTCGCATTTGGTGCCAGATACATTTAAATATAAGCCAGTGACAGCCTCACAAGTGGCTCATACTATGGTCGAGGCAGCACAAACTCAAACTGAAAAGTTTGAAATTTATGATAATTTACGCATACATAATTCCAAACGAGGGCAATAAAAAGTGTCTAATCCAGCATTCGTAACCTGTGATCTACTTGATGATCATCCAGAAAAAGACATTCAGGTGGTCACCCCATCAATGGATGGCAAATTTTTCAAAAGCTATGGCGCACGTAAAAGCTTTGCCGGTCAGGTCATTACCGTAAAATGTTTTGAAGATAATTCACGTGTCAAAGAACTGCTCGCAACCGATGGTACGGGTAAAGTACTGGTGGTGGATGGCGGAGCATCCATGCGCTGTGCCTTGATGGGCGATATGATTGCTGAATCAGCGGTTAAGAATCATTGGAATGGGGTAATTATTTACGGGTGTGTACGTGATGTGGATGCGATTGCCGAATTGGACCTGGGTGTACATGCATTGGCTGCAATTCCACAAAAAAGCAATCGCAAAGGCATAGGCGAAGTGGATTTAACTTTGTATTTTGGTGGAGTAAGCATCAATTCTGGCGATTACATCTATGCCGATAATAACGGTATTGTGATTGCAAAAGAAAAATTAGTCGATTTTTAACGACCCAGATATAAGGATAAAAATGGTGAATCATCAAATTAAAGTGATACAGGCTTTAGCTTCATCTTTGACTGAAGGTGGACGTGGCGTTAGCGGTACTGCTTTTCCCAAGCAACCTGAAAAATCACTCAAACTTTATGAGTTTGAAGGTTCGCCATTTTGTCGCCGTGTGCGTGAAGTCTTAACTTTATTAAATCTGGATTATGAGGTTTATCCTTGTCCGAAGGGTGGACAGAAATACCGGAAAATTGTCCAAGAAAAAGGTGGGAAAAAACGGTTTCCATTTCTTATTGATGAAAATACAGGGGTTCAGATGTATGAATCTCAGGACATTATCCATTATCTGTTTAAGCATTATGGCCAAACTGGGACCACACCGAAAAAATTTGCTCATTATCCTAAAATACCAATGGCCGCCTTTGCTGGAACTATCATTAATGGAGCACGCGGTGTCTGGATTAACCGGAACATTAAAGACCGTGCAGCACCGGCTCAACTTTTAGAGTTATGGGGTTTTGAAGCCAGTCCTTTTACCCGTGTGGTACGAGCGGTATTAACCGAGCTTGAACTACCGTATGTTTACCATAATGTGGCTAAAGAGCGCTGGCAGGATATGGGACCGGCAGTACTGCGTTTAAAACCTGGGAAATATCAACCGCTAGCTGGTGGTAAACGTGAAAAAGCTGTTGAAATTATGGGACGCGATATTCAGGTGCCGTATTTAATTGACCCGAACACTGGAGTGAAAATGTTTGAGTCTGCACAAATTGTGAAATACCTAAACCAGCAATATGGTCATTAACCCATTATGAAGTAAGAAACCGCTAAAATAGCGGTTTCTTTTGCTCTACCTATTCAATCTAAGCTAACAGTCATGTGTGTTATCTACTGCATAATATTCAGAATTTTGAATTGATAAATACTGGATTAATCATCGAGTGGAACTTTAAGCTTTTATTTTATGTAGTTGATTTAAGCTGATTGATAGCAGATTAGTAAATAAAATTGATGTATTATTATTATAAAAGTCATTGAATTACCAAGTTTTAGGGATATCGTTAAGATCGTTTATCTCGCTATAGTAAGCGGTTATAACAGGGGGTGGCTTGTGTCAGAATTAGAAACAATTTTACCAGTACCAGTTTTAATTGTTGAAGATGAAGATCTTATTCAAGAACGATTAAAAAATATATTGACAGAATTGGGTTATCGCAAAGATATGCTCATTTTTGCTAAAAATTTGCAACAGGCTTTTGTGGAAATAGAACAGCAACCTGTTTCCCTGGCCTTGGTTGATCTGGGACTTCCTGACGGCAATGGCATCGAGCTGATCGAAAGGCTGCGTACCTTGGATAGTAATGCCATGATCCTGGTGATTTCGGCCTGGAGTACTCAGGAAAGTTTATTCTCAGCTATCAAGGCCGGGGCGACAGGATATGTCCTGAAAGATCGTGATGATGCAGAAGTTTTGTTGTCCATTCGCAGTATTTTACGTGGCGGTGCGCCCATAGACCCTTTTATTGCGCAAGAAATTTTAAAACAAATCTCGGCTGCGGTTTTGCCGGCAGCTCGTGATCAAAAAATCCTAGATGCAGATATAGAGTTGTTAACCAATCGGGAAACCGAAATTCTGAATCTGGTCGCTCAGGGCATGAGCAACCGGGAAATAGCAGAACAATTGTTTGTTTCTAAATATACGGTTGAAAGTCATATCAAGCATATATATCGAAAATTGTCGGTGACCAAAAGAACAAAAGCAGTGAGTGCAGCACGATCCTTAGGGATTTTATGAAGCAGTTTATCGTGCGTTATTTTCTGATTTTTGTTCTTAGTGCGTTAAGTCAAGTTATTTATGCGGAAAAAACTGAAAATATCAATTCACAATGTGCAGTGCATATAGATTCTATTCATGCTGTTCAGACCAGTTCGGCTACGGTTTTACCTCAATATGGCTGGAAGTCTGTAGATTTACCCGATCAATGGCATAAGCGTTGGCCAAATTATAATGGCGGAGTCTGGTATAAGATTCAATGGAACTGGTCTTGCCAAAATAAGGCCAAACTCACAGAACCGATTGCCTTTTTAATTGATTATATTAATTCTGCGGGTGCTGTTTATTTAAACGGCGATTTACTTTGGAAAAATAAAAATCTGCAGGAACCTTTGTCAAAAAGCTGGAATGTACCCCGTTACTGGATTTTACCGGTCTCGGGATTAAGAGCTAAAGAAAATGAAATTTTGATTTATGTGAGTGGTAATGCTTTTCAATCTCCGGGATTAGGGAGTATTTCCTTTAACAATGTACAAAGCAATTATGAAATCTATGAAAGTAAGATATGGAATCGTCGGACCTTATTTCAAATTAATATGATTTTATCCATCACTTTCGCAGTGATGTGTCTGGTGATCTGGTTATTAAGGCGCAAAGAAACCACCTTTGGATGGTTCGCTTTAAGCTGCTTTTTATGGGTGTTATTTATTTCAAATGTACTCAGCACAGAGAATTTTCCCTATTCCAGCTCTCTCATGGCTGCTCAAGCCAATTTGATCTTTTTTGTTCTTTATATCATTTGCTTCTGTATTTATTTATTAAGATTCATTCAAACGCATTTCATCCGGCTTGAACCGATCATTCACTTGATGACCGGACTTGTTATCGTGAGTATTTTTATTACTCCACCACAAGAAATATATTGGGTCTTTTCACTAATATTTTTAATGTACATTAGCTTGTTTTTTATAACCTATTTGTATGTCAGCTATCGAGCCTTTCAAACCAGACGTACCGATTATGTATTTTTAGCTATTTGTCTGACCGGGATTGTCGTATTTTCATTTTTTGATCTTTTAGTATTATTTTCAGGAATGGAATCAGATACCCGACCGTTATCACCTTATACCTCACCCATTATTACCTTTTTTGTGGTGGTAATATTAGGAGCAAGACTGGCACATAATGTGAAAAAGATAGAAGCATTTAATGCTCAGCTAGAAGTTAAAGTGCAACAGGTCAGTGAAGATTTAAGTTCCAGTTTAAATGAAAAGCATCAACTCGAGCTTGAAAATGTCAAGCTGCAAGAAAGAATCCATTTATCTCATGATTTGCACGATGGTTTGGGGGCGTCACTGGTTCGCTCAATGATTTTAGTGGATCAAAGTGCCCATAATATTTCAAATAAGCAATTTTTATCGATGCTTAAATTATTAAGAGATGACCTCAGACAAATTATTGATAGTGGTTCATCTGCAGATAATAAGATTCCCGTCAGTCCGGTGCTGTGGGTGGCACCCGTTAGGCATCGTTTCAGTCAACTTATGGATGAGCTGGATATTCATTCTAAATGGATTTTTCCGCATGAATGGCAAGCAGTACCTAGCGCTTTGCAATGTCTCACCTTGATACGGGTTCTAGAAGAAAGTCTGACCAATATTATTAAACATAGTCAGGCCAAGCAGGTAAAAATAGCGATGGTTTATGTCACAACAAACCAGTTTATTTTAAGTATAGAAGATGACGGTGTCGGTTTTAATACGGATTGTGTTGTACAACAAGGATTAAGTATCGGTATGCGTAGTATGAAAATGCGTTTGGAGCGTATGGGTGCCGAGTTAGAATTATCTTCTGAGCCAGGTCGCACAATCATTCAGGCAATCGTTCAGCTGAAATAAGTAATTAAAAATGACTTACATGCTTAAATATAAGTTGGCATTCCATCAGTTTATAAAATCGGCAAAAATTAAAATTTGTCAGCTATTCTATTTTGAACTTTTTTCTAACTTAAATTAAAAAGCAGGAATATTTATGATGATCTTCTTGGGGAACCGGGAAATTTTTAATCTACATCTGAAAGGCTGCGATATAAAAAAAGGGGAAAATAAATTTCCCCATATGTTTTAAGTGATACTAAATCAGTTTATTCTTCATCTGCAGCAGGCAACAGCATCAGAATAGATTCATTGAGCAAATTCACAATGTCTTCCAGCATGTCTGGATCATATAGATTTTCATCCAGCAATACTGAACCGCCATCCGCCAACTGTTTTAAAATTGGGGCAAAAGCTTCAGAAATACAAATGCTTTCACCATTGGCCCAAAACAGTAACTCGCCTTCAGCTTCAGTATAAAGCAGGCGGGATGCCGGCTCGAGCATGAGTGAATAGCCCTGATTCAATGCTTCCTCCAGGTCACCTGTACCAATGGCTTCTGCCTCAGGAATATTTTCAGGGTATTTCGGTTCCGACATCAGGCTCATCAGCGCATCTTCAAGCACAGTTGGATTTTGCAATTGTGCCAAAAGTTCGGTTTTTAAATACTCCAGTTCATTCTGTGTGATTTGACCAATCGGGCTGGTTTTGTCACGCAGAATGTCTTTCAGCGGGTTTTTCAGTAATTGATCCGCAGCAAATTTATCACTGACACGATCCATCATTTCCGCAACATTCGGCATGCGGAAACCAAATGAGTAGGTAAGACAGTCATCTTCAGCGACACCATAGTGCGATAAACCCGGTGGGACATAAAGCAGGTCGCCCGGTGCCAGAATTTCATCGAAATTCACGTCCATTTCAGGGAGCAGTTTTAAGGGTTGTCCTGCTACGAAGTCAGTATCTGCATCGCACATTTGTCCCAATTGCCAGCGGCGATGACCATGACCTTGTACTAGAAATACATCATAAAAATCGAAGTGTTTACCGACTGAACCTCCTTTTTGCGCATACGACACCATGATGTCATCACGACGCCACTGCGGGATAAAAGGAAATTTCTTCCACAGTTCTGCCAGATCAAATGAATAATGATCTACCGCCTGAACCAGTAGGGTCCAGAGTTTTGGCATCTTCTGGAAGTCTGCCTTAATCAAAGGTGAAGATTTGACTGACCATTGATTGGGATCTTTATCTTTTTGCTTGATGAGGCGTGCGGTAATGTTTTCATCTAACGCCAGTTCCATGACATCGTCAGGGACTAAAATATTTTCAATTTCAGGAAGTGCGTTACGAACCAGTAATGGTTTTTTTTGCCAATATTCAGCAAGGAATTGTTCGGCGGTAATTCCGCCGAGTACGTCTAGAGCTTGAGACATTGCTTAAACTGCTTGGAAAATTTCATGTATTTTCGCTTGAGTGATAGGCATGTGCAAGTTCAAAATTAATCACTTGCGAGTGCTTGCTCTTCGTTTAAATGAAAATCTATTAAGTGGTCAATTAATTTGTCGACAAAATGATGAATTGTGTGATGATCTGATTCTGGAGAATAAGTTTGTAGGAGCAAACGGCTATTGTCTGTAATGGCTAGATTCTGATATCCAAGTTGCTCAATTATGTCTTGGAGTTGATAAGTCTTCGTTAAATCATAAGTTCTTTCGGCAAGGATTACTTCATAACGATTCGGATAAGCATAAATATCAATGAATACCTTGAAGTTTTTAACATCTAAATCAAAATATAAGCAACTCAGCAATTCAGAGTAATCATTGCGTGCATGAAAATTGATGAGAACTTTATCCTGTTTATTATCAACATTAAATAAGTTCCTTAAAGCTGAAATCTGTTTGTTTAATTGAGTTTTGATTTGAACGCCATGCTTATAAATTTGCATAAATGCATTCTGATATTCTGGTTTGTTATGGATAATTTTTTCGATCGATTCGAATTCAGACATATCCTTAATTCCTAAAAAATGTGAAGTAATAAATGTGCTAAAAGTGTGTAGAAAGGCAGTTACTTTGCTGTTCTGTGATTCTAAAATACATGCCATTAACCAATAACTAAGTGTTGGGTAGACAAGTAAAGTACATTTATTCTGTTGTTGCCAATTTTCTAACGTCGACTGTGCAACACTGAAAGTGCTTGGTTCATTCCCGTGCTGAGTCAAATAAATAACATGCCAATGATCCTGATGAGCAAGGGTTAACTCTTTTGCATAATCGATAAGTTGATTGGGCTGATCTGCAGCATAAAGTTTATTCTCAATACAAATGCCAAAAGTATTGGTGCCGTCTGAATATGGAATTTCAAGATAAATATCCATCCGACGTTGTGTTCTGCTGCGAAAAGTTAAAACCTCTGTGTCTACTTTTGCACGATGAATGTCCAAGAGTGAATAGTGAGGAGCATTTGTCAGTTGCTTTAAAAACAATGACAGAAAAACATGCCCTTGAGCATGATCGCCTTTAGGATTGAGTAAGTCGGCAATCATACGGCTGAGCATCATTTCATCTGTGGAAATATAATTAAAAATAGAAAAATCTGGTGCAAGCTGTTGAGCATAACGCTGCCGTGCAATGTCCAATGCTTTCAGTTCCTGTGAAACGGAGTGAAGCAAATTTTCGACATTTTTCATTGTGTAATTCCCGTTTTTAAAACTTTATAGCCATAATGGGGTGTGAATGTTTCTTCACAGAATTTTTGAGCGATTAAAGTGTTAATTATTTGTTTTGTATCATTATATCCGAGGTTTAGGTGTCTTTGTAAGCTTGATGTAGAAACATAGCCGGTGGTCATGCAGAATATTTTTGCTGCGTGCAGATTCAATAGATTCATAATTTTTACAATGGATTTAAGTTGGCTGGAGACAAACGGACAATGATGATGCTTACATTGTCATAAGCTTGTGAATGTGCAAGTTTGTTTTTGATTTGGAGCAGCCATTGTTTGAGTGACTGATTTGGCTGTAATAAAGGCCATTCATTACATTCTAAAATGTCATGAACACCATCACTACAAAGTACAATTGCTTCATTTTCTGTTAAATATTCTTCTAAATATTGTTGATTATTTACAGTGTGCATGGGGTCAGCACAAAAATATTCAGTTAATACATTATAGATAGTTGCGTATTGTTCACCTGCTTCAAGTTTTCCCGATAATCTCAATTTCTCTAAATAGGTGTGATCACGTGTGAGGCAAATCCATTTTGGTAATTCTTGGGCTAATGAGTAAAGATAAGCACGGGTATTACCTAGATGTTGAATAGTTAGAAAGTTGCTTTGTGTATGTTTGATCAAAGCTAGAGTTGTACTGGAACCTGTAGCATTTGGATAATAGTTAAAAGCATTGCTGAATTGATTTTGAAGTTTTTGAAACTCAAAAGAGGATGTATTTTTAGCTGTTATTGATACAAGTTCTAATATTTTTTTGGCAGCTTGGGCAGCTCTTGGACTATGGCTGACGCCATCAGCAATTGCTATACACCATTCATGGTTGAAATCAAAAATATGATGCTTGGTAATTAAACCATTATGTTGTATGACACAATTATCAATCAAAATTGCATCTTGTTGATATCGTGCCTTCGCTTTCCAGGTAAAACCTTGGATTTCAAAAAAAGAATATTTCATAAACTGCTCCGCAATTGGTCTCCAGAGCCATTACGCTGTCAGACTATGCTTCACGTCGCAATTTATGAAAATAATTTATTTAAGGCACCAAAACATTCAACTGACGCAGAATATGACATAGCTGAATCATCGGCATACCCATTAGGGTCGTCTGGTCTTGTCCCATCATCTGTTCAAACAGACTGATTCCCAAACTTTCACACTTGAAACTGCCCGCACACATTAAAGGCTGTTCAATTTCAATATAGCGCTCAATTTCAGTAAGACTAAGTTTGCGAAACTTGACTTTATAGTGTTCAACCAGGGTTTTTTCAAAACCGCTTGATTGCTGTTGGACGCTTAATGCGGTACTGAAATAAACGATTTTGTCCGAATTGGCCTGTAACTGTTTGATGGCTTTTTCCACAGTCAAAGGTTTGCCAATAAAAATGTCCGGTGCGCCTTCACGCCAGGCCACCTGATCGGAACCAATCACGATTGCTTCAGGATACTGTTCTGAAATCGCTTTGGCCTTTTCAAAAGCCAGCCGCTTCGCCAGTTCATCTGCATGGTCTTCGCCCCGTGGGGATTCATCGATATTTGGCACCAAGCTCTGATACTCAATACGAAGACGATCCATCAGGTCTTTACGGGTTTGACTGCTTGAAGCCAAAATAATTGTGGGAGTACTCATTACACTGCATATTCCATAAGCACATCAAGCGGGACATAAGAAAGCACAGCTTGATGGCAAGCTTGAATTTTAATGGGAGGGGCAATACCGGCCTGGTATGCTTCAACCCAGCGGGTCACACAAATGCACCAGAAATCACCCGGTTCCAGACCTGGGAAATCGACTTCTGGTAACGGTGTGATCAAGTCATTACCTACTCTTTGAGAGAAATTCAGAAACTCGGCGGTCATTTGTGCACACATGGTATGCTGACCTAGATCTGTAGTCGCCGTATGACAAAAGCCGTTACGAAAATAACCGGTAATAGGAGAGTAGCAACAGCTTGCCAAGGGTTCGCCTAAAACATTCAGGCGATTGATATTTGGATCTGGGTGAATAGACATAAGCTCTAAATCGTGAAGTGGCTTTTGACTATGATAATCAAAACTTTGTCTTTCGACAGCTTTTCTGCAAAAGATGCTAACCTTTTTCTACATAATCATTTAAAATCGGGGCGTTTTTTATATCTATAAAGTGAGCTCTACATGAACTTTCAGCGTATGACTGACCTGGATTTGACAGGTAAGCGTGTACTAATTCGTGAAGATTTAAACGTTCCTGTTAAAAACGGTGTAATTACCAGTGATGCACGTTTACGCGCGGCATTACCTACCATTAAAGCGGCCTTGGAAAAAGGGGCAGC
>DKLL01000157.1:8931-26609 GCA_002455755.1 Acinetobacter sp. UBA6641 | reverse complement strand
TGAATAAACAGCTTGCTGAAAGTTAAGCAGCTACGTCCATAAAACAGAATAAATGATGTCACAGAGCAGAATTCATTAACATGTGAAGGCTGCTCTGTTATATTTTGCCGATTGAACATGATTTGAGGCAACTTGTTTGGCTACTCCTTTTTGGTACAACGCGGCACTTACTCTAATTAAGCCATTGTATAAATGGCAGATTAAAAAACGTGCGCTGAATACGGAGCAATTGCAACAAGAATGTCTTGAGCGTTTTGGTCCTTTTCAACAGCCGAAAAACCTGCATGCGCTGTGGTTTCATGTGGTGTCGGTGGGAGAAACCAACGCAGCCCAGCCTTTAATTGAACATTATCTTAAACTCGGCCATCCGGTACTGGTTACCAATACCACCAAAACAGGACAGGCTCGGGCCAAATCGCTGTTTTTAAAAGCCCCTTATGCACATTTGTTTCAGGCCGTATATTTACCTGCCGATCAGAAACATTTGGTGCGGGATTTTTATCAACAATATCAGCCTAAAATATTGGCTTTGGTCGAAACTGAAATCTGGCCGAATTTAATCGATCAGGCACAACAATTTAAAGTGCCATGTTTACTGATTAATGCCCGGCTTTCGGAAAAATCGGCTAAAGGCTATGCCAAGGTTCAAGGGCTGACCCAAGGCATGCTGAAGGGGTTGGAGCGTTTGCTGGCTCAAGACCAGGCGACTTTAGATCGTTACCGCAATTTAGGTATGGACACGCATAAAAGTCAGGTGCTTGGCAGTATTAAATTTGATATTCATGCCCCTGAAAGTTTTATGCAAAAAGCGCAGCAATTGCAGCAAGATTGGGATTTATCGGCACGTCAAATCATCACCCTTGCCAGTACCCATGCTCCTGAAGAACAAAAACTGTTAACGGCTTTAAAGCCTGATTTGGCACAACATCCAGAACTGCTGGTTATTGTGGTGCCACGTCATCCAGAACGCTTTGATGAGGTTTTTCAATCCATACAAAGTTTGAATCTCTCAATACAGCGTCGTAGTCTGGGACAAAAAATAGAAACGGATACGCAAGTCTATTTGGCCGATTCGATGGGTGAGATGTGGCTGTGGTATGCCCTCAGTCAAGTCTGTTTTGTCGGAGGTTCGCTGAATGAGCCGGGCGGTGGACATAATATTCTTGAGCCGATCGCGCTAAATGTGCCGACAGTTTTAGGTAAAAATTATTTTAACTTCCAGACCATTGTCGATGAGTTTGTCGCTGTAGGCGGTGTGCAAGTCGCGGACGATGCCGATCAGGCAGCGAAGGTTTTGATTGAGCTTTTAACAGATCAAGATGAAGCTAAAAGATTAAACATTGCGGCGCAGCAGATCATGCAGAAAAACACAGGATCTCTGGCGAAGCACATCAGCGTTATTGATCAATATCTTTAAACATAATTTGGTATTAAAGCAGTCACAACCTCGAAATTCTGGTTAAGTTCCTATTTTTTCGTGTAGGTCTTTTTACTTTTAAAAGATTAAAAGTAACAAAAATCTTTTGCAGTGCTGAAGGTACATCCTGTACCTCAGCACTGCGGGCGACATCCCTGTCGCCTTCCGCGTATCTTATTGTATTGAAATATTCTGTAGCTGAAGATTATGAACATCGTCCTTCTTGACCCACGCCAAACTGAATCTGAATACTGGTCAATTACCAGCAAACGTCAGCTTGAGCATTTACGTACTCATGTTGCTGTTCAAGTCGGAGATACCTTAAAAGTCGGGATTCGGGAAGGGAAGCGTTATCTCACCGAAATTGTGGAAGTGACGGAACAGGCGATAAAATTAAAACCGATCAAAGAAGAAAATGTACCGGTTAAGCTTCCCGTGACTTTGATTGTTGCCATGCCACGTCCGAAAGTGCTACGCCGTTTAATTATGGATAGCGTAACTTTAGGGGTAGAAAAAATGATTTTGCTGCATAGCTATCGCGTGGATAAGAGTTACTGGCAAACGCTCTTTTTACAGCAGTTAGACCACTATACAACGCTGGGTCTGGAACAGGCCGGCGATACCATCGCCCCGCAAGTTGAAATCTATAAACGCTTTAAACCCTTTGTCGAAGATGTGCTGCCAAATCTAGTTAGCGCAGAATGTCCTGCCTATGTGGCACATCCGTATGCAGAAAGGGCCATGCCTTTTGCCATTGATCATCCCTGCACCATCGTGATTGGACCAGAAGGCGGTTTTATCCCGTATGAAGTCGATTTACTGATAAAAAACGGCTGCCAGGCTTTAAGCCTGGGCAACCGTATTATTCGAACCGAAACTGTAATCCCTTACCTGTTGGGCCGCTTATTTAGCGCGTGCTGACTCGGTCATTTCAGCTCCATCATTTCCACGATACACTTTTACTTCCTGAACCGGATAAGGAATCGAAATATTGTGTTCAGCAAAAGCTTGGATCACACGTTCTTGAACTGCACTGATTGAATTACCGGTAGAGGTCTCTTGGGTATCCACCCACCAGGTCACAGTCAGATTAATCGAGAAGTCGGCAAGTTGGGTTACGTTAACACTAAAAGCCGGCTGACTGAGAATAGACTGATCCTTGTCCAGAATCGTCATGATAATATTTTTGGCTTTTTGCACATCATCTTCATAACCAATCCCCACTATAAACTGGCAACGGCGGCGCGGATAGGCAGTATTAACGGTTACGGCACTGGTATATACCGTGGCGTTGGGAATCACGATGCGGCGGCCATCTGGTGAACGTAGGAATGTCGCACGAATCTGAATATCTTCCACCGTTCCTTCCATGCCAGATACGATAATGTCATCACCAATTTTGAACGGTTCGCCGAGTAAAATGAGAATACCGGAAAGCAGGTTCTGGAAAATATCCTTAAATGCAAAACCGATTGCAACCGAACCAATCCCCAAGGCACTCATCAGCTGGCCTGGGGTAAATCCCGGAATGGAAATCACCATCGCAATCAAGAAGCCAAAGAAAATAATGGCAGAACTGCCGACCCGGTTTAGAACCAGCACCAAGTTCTGTTTGGTATAGCTGCGGTCAGTGAGGGCTTTACGGACAAAAAATTTAAACAGTTTTGACAGCAAATAAAAAATGCTGAACACCACCAATGCAATACAGATATAAGGCAAGCGTTCCCAAAATGCATCGACGAATTTATCGATGGTGGAATAGGCATCATTATATTTTGCAGTATGTTGAAGCACGGTTTGGGCAGTTTTTTCACCTGCTTCATGCAAAAGGTTGGAAGTATCCTGAGTTACTTCACTCAAGGTATTTTTTTGTTCAGCCACAGATTTTCCGGATAATGATCATTGCTGGACATTTTGCCTGAAACTGAACAGAAATTTAACCAACAAAACGTAGCATTGCCTGCTGTTTTGTCAAAAAATGTCAGTCAGCTTTAGAAATATTGCGTGCCTTTTTGAATCACTTGTGGAGGGACTTCCAGTTCACCTGTACCAAACTGATAAGAGATCATGCTACCTGAAGCCAGAAAGCTCAGAACTGCAATGATGATCATCAGCCAGGCCAATATTTTTTCCCAGACCGGTGTTTCACGTGGCAATCCATAGTTATTTAGGCCTTTGCTACCCGAGCCCAACAGCAGATACAGACCCATAAAGATATTCACCAGTGGCAGCAGAAAAAGCAGGATCAGCCAGCCGCTACGGTTCAGGTCATGCAGGCGGCGTACCGTAATCACGATCAGAAAATACAGATACAGCACCAGAATAATCACAAAACCCAGTCCGGCTATTCCTGTCAGGGTATTGACGAACTGATTGTCCATGGACAAGGTATGCATGTTAAAAATGCCCAGTGCCAGACTGAAGGCAATGGTGACAAAAAAAGTAATTAAATGCACAAACCCATACCAGCCAATTGAACTCAACCGGCCAAAACGACCGTCTGGAGACAGAGGATTATCTGCTTTGGACGCCTGGGTTCGGGAAAAAAAGGGAGAGGAGTCTTGCGGTTTCATACGCTTTTCCAGCTAAAATTTAGGTAAGAAAATGTTGTATTTTGAAAAGTTAAAAGTACATTTTATGCTTAAATTATAAGATTAAATGAACAGATCAGATACGAATAAAACCATATTTTTTGTTGAATACGACAAGGGGTCTGTGTTTTAAATTGTATAAAGAAAATACGACCAAAGCATGATTGTTGTGATTAAAAAATAATCGTCATACTGTGGATATGCAGTCAATAAAAGCAATAACGCGGCATAGCATCTCGTGATGAGATGAATAAGATCAAGGAAGTAGCTATGAATGAGATCTATCCTGTACCAGAAGAATTTAAGAAAACCGCTCGCACTACTGAGTCCGAATATTTCGAGCGTTATCAGCAATCCATCGATCAGCCAGACGAGTATTGGGCTGAACAGGCCCAAAAGCTGGACTGGCTTAAACCTTTTACCCAAGTCAAAAATACCAGTTTCGACAAGGACAATTTCAAGATTGAATGGTTCGCCGATGGTCAACTGAACCTGAGTGCCAACTGTCTGGACCGGCATTTAAAAGAACATCCGCATAAACCGGCGATTATCTGGGAAGGTGACCATCCTTCACGGCATAAAATTATTTCCTTTAAAGAACTGCACGACGAAGTCTGCCGTTTTGCCAACGTGCTCAAAAAACATGGCGTGAGTAAAGGCGACCGTGTAGTGTTGTATATGCCCATGATTTCTGAAGCAGCCATTTCCATGCTGGCCTGCGCCCGGATTGGTGCAGTGCATTGTGTAGTGTTTGGCGGTTTCTCTCCCGATTCACTGGCCAGCCGGATTGAAGACAGTCAAGCCAAAATGGTGATTACCGCTGACTCCGGCATGCGCGGTGGCAAGCCGATTCCACTCAAAGAAAATGTCGACGCAGCCCTGAAAGTACAGGGAACCGAATCCGTTCAACATGTGATGGTGGTACACCGTACGGGTAACCCGATTGAGATGAAGGAAGGGCGTGATCTGTGGTATCACATGGAAATCATGTCGGTGAATGAAATCTGCCCGCCTGAACCGATGAATGCCGAAGATCCCTTATTCATTCTGTATACCTCTGGGTCTACTGGTAAGCCGAAAGGAGTACTGCATACCACGGGTGGCTATCTCACTTATGTGAACTCCACGTTCCGAGAAGTGTTCGATATCAAGCAGGATGATGTGTTCTGGTGTACCGCTGACGTGGGCTGGATTACCGGACATTCCTATGTGCTCTATGGTCCCTTATCCAATGGCACGACCACGGTGATGTTTGAAGGTGTGCCGCAATATCCGACCTGGGCGCGTACTGGTCATATTGTCGATAAGCACAATGTCACCATCCTCTATACTGCGCCGACGGCGATTCGTGCCATGATGCGTGAAGGCGATGCCTTTGTCCGTGAGAGTGACCGTAGCAGCTTGCGCCTGATCGGTTCGGTAGGCGAACCCATCAACCCGGAAGCCTGGAACTGGTATTACACCGTCGTTGGAGAAAGCCGCTGTCCAATTGTCGACACCTGGTGGCAAACTGAAACTGGCGGCATCCTGATTTCACCTTTGCCAGGTGCAACAGATTTAAAACCGGGTTCTGCGACCCGACCATTGTTTGGCATACAACCGGCCATTGTGGATGCAGAAGGCAAAGAGCTGCAAGGCGAAGCAGAAGGCAACCTGATCATCAAGGACTCCTGGCCGGGACAGATGCGTACCATCTGGGGTGATCCTGAACGTTTTATTGAAGCGTATTTCTCGACTTATCCGGGAAGCTATTTTACTGGAGATGGTGCCCGCCGTGACCAGGATGGCTATTACTGGATTACCGGTCGTGTCGATGATGTGCTGAATGTTTCCGGACACCGTTTAGGTACGGCAGAAGTGGAAAGTGCCTTGGTGGCACACGAGCATGTCGCTGAAGCTGCGGTGGTCGGCATGCCGCATGATATTAAAGGTCAGGGTATCTGTGCATTTGTCACCTTGCAGGCCGATTTTGAAGAATCCGAAGAGCTGCGTAAAGAACTGGTCAACTGGGTGCGTAAGGTGTTGGGGCCTGTGGCTACACCGGATGCCTTGCATTGGGCCCCGGCTTTACCGAAAACCCGTTCCGGTAAAATCATGCGCCGTATTTTAAGAAAAATTGCCGCCAATGAACTGGACACCTTGGGAGATACCTCAACCCTGGCCGACCCACAGGTGGTGGACAACCTGATTGCGACGGTCTATCCCGAAAAATAAACGATTGATCAAAATACCGTCTGCATGTTCAGGCGGTATTTTTATTTTATGCATAAGCACAGCAGGCATTCAGATAAAGCAGCAAAACATCCTCTGTTAAGCTAAAAATACAGCAATAATCAGATCATATTATGAATGCTTCAACACAGTTAAACGCTGCCCATCCTTTAACAGTTGCGCAAAAACTTGCTCAACAGTTTGCAACCACGGCTGCGGAACGGGATAAACAGGGCGGTAATCCAAAACAGGAGCGTGATTTAATCCGTCAAAGTGGCTTGTTGGGGCTTGCCATTCCAACCCAATATGGTGGACAGGGCGCGGACTGGAAAACGGTATTTCAGACCATTCAAACCATTGCCCAGGTCGACAGTTCACTGGCACATGTGTATGGTTTTCATCATTTGCTGATAGCAACGGTGCAACTGTTTTCGCAGCCTGAGCAATATGGCAAATGGTTTGAGCAAACAGCCAAACAAAACCTGTTTTGGGGCAATACCTTAAACCCCTTAGACCGACGGACCACTGCTACCCAAGTGTCTGAAAATGATTATTTATTTCATGGTGATAAAAGCTTCTGTTCAGGTTCGATCGATTCTGATGTGTTGCTCTGCTCAGCTTATAACGATGAAGGCAAATTGCTGATCGGGGTCATTCCGACCGCACGTGAAGGAGTGAGCTTCTTAGCTGACTGGAACAATATGGGACAACGCCAGACCGACAGCGGTACCAGTCATTTCGAGCAGGTTAAAATTCAAAAAGATGAGTTATTGCTCAATCCGGGACCCCTGAGTACACCGTATTCAAGTTTACGTCCGCTGATTGCGCAACTGATTTTTGTGCATCTGTTTTTAGGTGTGGCAGAAGGCGCTTTTGAAACTGCCAGAAAAACCGTGCAAAACCAAAAAGCCTGGTCCAAATCTTTGGTGGAAAATGCCGTGAATGATCCGTTTACGCAAAAGCACTTCGCCGAATTTTATGTGCAGCTGGAAGGCGTGCGTTTACTGGCAGCTAAAGCGATAGAGACACTACAGAAAGCCTGGGATATTGGCGAGGATTTAACAGCCGAGCAGCGCGGTGAGGTGTCCATTGCCATTGCGACTGCCAAAATTGCCGCGACCAATACTTCGCTATATATCACACAAAATATTTTTCAGGTGATTGGTGCGCGTGCCACCACAGCCCAATTAAATCTGGACCGTTTCTGGCGCAATGTACGTACCCAAACGTTGCATGATCCGGTTGATTATAAATATCAGGAAATTGGGGAATGGGTGTTAACCGCTAAAGTGCCAGATCCGAGTTTTTATTCGTAATTTGAATATTCAAAAAGCCTCGTACAGGAGGCTTTTGTTCATGTCTAGCTCTAGGCATAAAGTAAAAATGTGGAACGTGAAAATCATTTTATAAATGCCTCATTTATAAGAATGAGGTTTTTATTTTTAATTAAATATATGATTTATTAAAAATTTTAATTTCATATAAAGTCTATGATGTTAATTTTCGAAAAATTGTCTAATTAAAAATATAAACAGATAAAGGAGAAGTTAACCACCTTGGCTCATAAGATAGCTATAAGCTTTCCAGCAGGTAACTTTGGTACATACAAATAAAAGTTTAGTTCCAATACGATGCTAGTTTTTTACTTTCTAAAATTGAATCTGGATTATCTTTAGCTAACAAAGAATGATCTAACACAAATTATTATCTATATAATTTTGAAAATTTTGCCACTTAAAGTACTTTGAAAAAGCATTTCAAAACTAGGTCGAATATCTTCACCATCAACGGTGATATGTTTTATATTCGAATGTGATTGCGTGTTGGCAAACTGATGATCCACTGTGGCTTGAATAGAGTGTTTAACCCCAAACTGATCTTTCACGCTGAGACTCTGTTTAAACATATATATACCCTGAATAAATTGTAGTGGGAAAAATAAAATCAAATTGTTGATTTTTATTAATTTTATATCTAAATAACTTTATGGTTTAATTTAAATAACTGATTTAGAGACGTGTAAAATGTACGGCCATCCAAATTTAAATCCACCTCGATTCCAGATGAAAGAAGAACTCTTTTACCCACTTCGACTCTTTTTAAACCTTGACGTGTATTTTGCATTTTATTGAGGGGAATTAATGAAACAAGAATTTCAGTACCATTTTTAGATTTTGCAATTAAATCATTTATTATTAACAATTTATATCCTATTTTTTAGAGATTTTTTCAATTTTGAAAGCAAATTTTAAAGTAATAAAAAGCACTCGTGAGTGCTTTTTATTACTGCCTATTCTTACTTAGATAGCAACAATATTTACAGCATTCGGTCCTTTTTGACCTTGAGCTATACTAAATTCAACCATTTGGCCTTCAAGTAAGGTTTTGAAACCTGAACTCGCGATTTCGCTGAAATGAGCAAAAACGTCTGGACCTGATTCTTGTTGAATGAAACCAAAACCTTTAGTTTCGTTGAACCACTTTACAGTACCTTTAACAACATTTGAGTTTGACATAATATATCCTACTAATTTTTAATAATTTTTTAGTCATTTTGTTGACTGATTATAACTTTGAAATAATAAAGAATGAGACTTAAAATCTGAAAAAAACGAAGGATTATGACTAAAACTGCGATACTTAAAGAAGATTTATAGAAACAAGACTTTTTTTCTAGTTAAGTTAAATATACACTAAAAATAGAAATAATCAAGTTTTTAAATATATATATTTATTTTTCTTATAAAACATTCATTTTTCATAAAAAAATAAATTAATTCAATAATATATTATTGTTCTTTAATTGTGATTCCTATTAAATACGTTTAATCTGCTCGAATGACATTTTTTAACCCGGTAAATAAAAACGATTGTATAGTTCCATGGTAATAATATTGGCTATCCTAATTTTAGGAATGAGGTTTTTCCCACATATGCAAACAGTTTTTGTAATGTTTTAGGTTTTATTTAACCTACAATCTCTCGCCAATAATTTCATTAAAAAATATTCAATTTTGCATTTTTGCTGATTTCTTAATAGTTGCTGTGTCAGAAAAATCTACAAATTTTACGGACTACTCTTGGAATAAAAATTGTCCGGCTCTGTACGCTTTGGCGCACATCAATTGAAGGATTTTGCGGATGGGCGCAGCTAGATTTTTTTCCTATGATGAATTCATGCAGGAACAGGATGTTCCGGAACATAAAACAACAATAAAACGTTTAGACACCAGGATCGTGAAGCAAGACAGGAGTCATGCTTAACTCACCCATACGAAAAAAGCCCGACAGGATGTCGGGCTTATTTTATGGCATTTTATTCCGTCACGATTACTTTGCCGCCTGTTCTAGGGCAGGTGGTGAACTTACAGGCTTGCGGGCAGTAGAAGCAGGGCTAATCGTTTTGTTTACTGGCCGGTTATCCATCATTGTCCCGATGGGCGATACGCGCCAAATCATGTCGCCTACATCATCGGCGACCAATATTGCCCCGGAACGATCAACCGCTACCCCAACAGGCCGTCCCTGCGCCTCCCCTTGATCATTTAGAAAGCCAGTCAATACATCTTGGGGCTGACCAGCAGGCTGGCCATTTTGGAAAGGCACACAAATGACTTTATAGCCGCTATGCGGTTTACGGTTCCATGAGCCATGCTGACCAATCAGCGCACCACTGTGATATTGCGGCATCAATTGAGCCGTATAAAATGTCAGGCCTAAGGAAGCGGTATGATTGCCCAGTGCATAATCGGGTTTAATCGCGCGTGCGACCAGTTCGGGCTTTTGAGGTTTCACCCGCGTGTCCACATGTTGGCCATAATAACTATAGGGCCAGCCATAAAAAGCGCCGTCTTTTACTGAAGTCAGATAATCAGGTACCAGATCATTACCAATTTCATCCCGCTCATTCACCACTGTCCAGAGCATACCGCTCTGCGGTTGCCAATCCATTCCATTCGGGTTGCGCAGGCCTGTGGCAAATGGCCGTGCTTTACTGCTTGCAATATCAAACTCCATAATCAGTGCGCGTCCCGCTTCTTTATCGATCCCATTTTCAGCCACGTTACTGTTTGAGCCTACTGTAATATAAAGTTTGCTGCCCGCAGGATTGGCAATCACGTTTTTGGTCCAATGGTGATTGAGGGTGCCACCGGGTAAATCCAGCACTTTGGTCCCACTTGCTGTAATTTGAGTGGCACCTTTTTGATAAGGAAAACGCATTAAGGCGTCGGTATTGGCCACGTACAGCATATTGCCAACCAGCGCCATGCCAAATGGAGAATTCAGGTTGTGTAGAAACACGGTTTTCTGATCAGCCACGCCATCGCCATTATTGTCGCGCAGCAAGCTAATGCGGTTGGCACTCGGATGTGATGACGNNCTTGGCAATACATATAACCAACGTGGATGCTCAAGTTGTTTGGCAAAGGCCTGTACTTGCAAACCCGCAGCAGGGGTGGGCATAGTGCCCGCAGGCCAGCCTTTGGCCGGAGCAATATTGACTGTAGGAAACAGACTGGATTTGGGTTCAGGCAGATGCGGTTGAGGGCCATAACTGTCTGTAACAGGGGATCTGGATGGTGAGGCACATCCTGTCAACGCCAATACAATGGCAGCGCCCGTAATGGGCAGTAAAAATTGAGCAGACATCTTTTTTTTCCAGCTTATTTTTTGCCGCTATCGCCTTACTTTAAAATTTCGTTCAGACAGCTACCACGCTGTTCTTGTTTTTTCTGGTTGTCAATTGGTTATCACGCTGGAGCGATGAGTCATGCCAGGCATGGCAAAAGAAACCCTTATGACTCGCCTAGATGTTGAAATTTCTGATGCAAAAAAATCCCTCAAGCCGAGCCTTGAGGGAGAATTGGAGATGCCATTTCATTATTATGTTTTTTGTTCATGAACAGTCTGTTTGATTACCGAGATCAAGCAGACTTGGACGTGACAACAGTGAGTTGCTGTGCTTCCAGTTCACGGACCAATGGCAACACCTTCTGTCCAAAATATTCAACTTCTTCAATAAAATGCAGAAAGCCGGACAAAATCAGATCCACACCGACTGTTTTCAGTTCCATAATACGTTCCGCAATTTGCTGCGGCGTACACCAATCAAATTGGTCTTAAAGCCATCGTTGTACTGCACCAGATCTTCAAAAGTTGATTTTGCCCAGTTACCTTCGCCCTCTGCTGTTGCGGCACCGGCTTCACGGGTAGCATCACCAAAAGACTTCACGGCCTGCACATTGGCTTTGGCCACAATTTCCTGAAGAACGGCTTGCGCTTCTTCTTCAGTATCACGGGCAATGATGAAGGCATTCACGCCAATTTTCACCGTATGCTGATTCGCTTTGGCTTTTTCACGGATATCGTCAATCTGCTTTTTCAGTTCTTCCGGGGTATTGCCGTTGGTAAAGTACCAGTCCGATACACGCGATGCCATATCACGCGCTGCACGTGAGCTACCACCCTGAAAAATTTCAATATGCGGTTTTTGCACCGGTTTTGGCGACAAGGTATAGTCTTTGAACTGATAGAACTTGCCATCAAAATTGAAATGATCCTGGGTCCAGACCCCTTTAAGGCTACGGATAAATTCTTCTGAACGAGCATAACGCTGGTCATGTTCCGACCATTCTTCGCCAATGGCATCAAATTCGCCACGGAACCAGCTACTGACCACGTTAATGGCAATACGGCCATTGGTCAGATGGTCAATGGTCGCCAATTGCTTTGCAGCCAGTGCCGGTTTCCACGGACCCGGCAAAACTGCAGCAATCACTTTGAGTTTTTCAGTCTTCGCCAACAGGCCATGACTGAAGCTGACAGACTCGTGCTGATTTTCTGCATTATAACCGGCAGTAAAACGAATCTGGGTCAGGGCATATGCAAAGCCGTTCTTTTCCGCCGCTTGCGCCAGCCGCACGTTATAGTCATAGCTCCAGTCGGTACGCTGTTCAATATCGCTGACCACCAAACCGCCGCTGACGTTTGGCACCCAATAAGCAAATGTAATGTTTTTATCTTGTAGCGACATTTTGCATACCCTCAGGATGTAATTTTTGTAACCGTATTAAGCGACTTGTGTCTTGGGTGTTTTTTTGCTGTGCAGGCGAGCTTCGGCAGCATCAAGGCTTGGAACAGCCGCAGAAGACAGCACTTCTTCTTGCTCAATTTGCTTGTTGATGCCGAGGTTCTTGGTGGCTTGCTGAGATTTCTCTTTCACGACTTCAGCACGTTGACCTTTGGCAGGTGCCCATTCTAGGATGGGCAATGCACGTGCTACCGCAAGGGTAATGCGGTCGCGCAGCAGCTCGCTGTGAATGGTATATTCCGGGCTAAAGTCTCTGTCGGTTGCATACACTCCAATGGGTAAGGTTTGTGCCTGAAAGAAGCTGAACAATGGACGCAATTGATGTTCCAGTACCAAGGCATGACGCTCACTGCCACCTGACGCGGCAAGCAGTACCGGGACATCGACCAGTGCAGTTTGTTCTACAAAATCAAAGAAGTGTTTGAAAAGTCCGGTGAATGAGGCACGGTAAACCGGTGTGCCGACAATCAGGGCATCTGCCGCTTCAACGGCTGCCAGGTCATCCTGCACACGTTGTGGAAGCTGGTTGCGGTAAATCGCACCGCCCAGTAAAGAACCGATTTCGCTAAATTTAATGAAATGAACATGAATTGGGGTTGCTTCAGCTAACTCATCGATAATGGCCTGAACTAAGGCTTCGGTTTTAGAGGGATTATTTAAGCCACCTGATACAGCAACAATATTCAATGGTTTTTGCGCATTTAAAATAGACATTGTGGAATAACCTAAAACATAAAATCTTGGAATAGGTTTATTAATCAATAGCAGGCTTATTCTGTAAAATAAGCAAATCAAGAAAAGTTATCTTATTTTAAGATATGAAGAAAAAAGTCACTAAAATGGGTTTTTATATTATTTATTGCTTTGATTTTTATATTTATATTCATTGTTAATAAGCATTTTGAGCTAGCCGATAAAATTTATATCAAAATATGATTAGGTTTGATGATTTTTCGAAAAACCTTAAAAAAAAACAGTTTTTTAATAAAATAATGTCGTATTAGATGAAAAAAGTTATTGTTTGCATATCCTTAATAGTACTTGTGTGGTTAGAATAGCTCTTAATGTGCACAAGATCTTTCATGTTGCTTATGAATATTTTAATCGTTGATGATCATCCGCTGTTTCGTCATGCCTTGATTCAAGCTGTTCGTTACAGTTTGCCGCAAGCGCAAATTCAGGAAACAGCTGCAGTAAATGAGTTTTATGAACGCTTAGATAATGGACCGGAACCAGATTTGGTTTTACTGGATCTCAATTTACCGGGAGCTTCGGGCTTTTCAGCTTTAGTTCATGTTCGTGCACAATATCCATCGATTCCGATTATTGTGGTTTCTGCGCATGAAGAAGTGTCGATTATTCAACGTGCGATTGCTCATGGTGCGATGGGTTATATTCCGAAATCGGCACATCCGAGCCATATTGGTGAAGCGATCCGTCAGGTATTGGAAGGGGAAATCTGGTTGCCGCCAAATTTGCCTGCCAACATGAATTTTGATCCGCGTGCGGCAGATGAAACTGCACTGGCAGAGCGTATTCAGTCACTGACACCGCAACAATTCCGCGTTTTGATGATGGTGGCGGAAGGTTTGCTGAATAAACAGATTGCTTATGAACTGGATGTTTCTGAAGCGACCATTAAGGCACATGTGACTGCCATTTTCCGTAAACTGAACGTGCAAAACCGTACTCAGGCAGTATTGGCGATTAGCGCTTTGAATATTGAAGAAAAGAAAATGTAATCTGCTGAATACAGCATTCAACTAAAAAGGCACTTGTTAAAAGTGCCTTTTTTTGTGAGCAAGGATTTTAAAAGTTAAAGCCTTTAGTACTTTAGCTTAGGCGACACAACTTTGTTTAGGGGTGTGGTCGGTGCAAAATAATGGATTCAATGCACATTGCAAATCGTCGATCTGTTCCTGCGACACGTAACATCTTTCTTTCAGATAGTCGGCTACACTGTCATCGCGTAAACTTAAGAATGCAGCATCATAAACGCCCAAATCGACAAATAAGGCTGCAGTTTCCAAGCTGTTAAAGCGGTCCAGATAAATATCATTGCCATACATTAANNGGGTTTAATAAACAGCAGATCAGACAATTCATCAAATTGGGTGGTGTCTAAAACATTCTCATCGGTTTTGACTTTACCCAGCCATGCTTTAAAGACCAGCACCGCACCACCACGCAATAACATGCTCCAAATCTGGTGACGTACTGTGTCAGTCAAATCTCTAGATTCAGTTTGCAAGGATTGAATCAGTTTATCTTCCTGTTCTGCAAGCCGTTCAAATAATCCTAAACCTTGTGGTTTATAGGCAGCCGGGCTAAACACATCGAAATTCAAATCGGCAAAGACTTGCAAAGCGAGTGGAACCGCACTTTGATACAGGGTATTCAATGCTTGAATATGCGTGTCATTTAATTTGCTGTATTTAAATAATTCAGCCCATTGGATTTCAGGTAGTAAAGCATTAGCGCCGTATTGTCGGTAAAACTGTTGCGATTGATCCAGATCATGAATGCCGGTTTCAGAAATATTCATTTTTAAACTCCTATAATGCGTAGCATGATCAGCTTCTTCGGCGTCTTGTTTTAATGGACTTGTAGAATGTAAAAACTGATCTTTTCTTGTTCTTATATATGCGCGAGAGCGCAGCGGAACGGTATACGACTAAAGTTATAGAGGGCATTTTTTTATAAAAAAAATTATTTAAAATTAAATCATTATGAAATTGTAACCAAGTATACAAGTGTATATTTAAATTTTGACGTTCTATGCCATAGCAAATAAGAATGTGTAATTTTTAGCCAATAAAAATGTAGTTAAAATAAAGAAATTGAGCAGTTTCGCCTAAAGTGAAAAATAAATTGCTAATGGGCTTAAAAATAGCAGATTTAGGCATTAAAACGCCCACTTCAATTTAATGAAATGGGCGCTTTATTAGATATCAGCACGTTAAGAATTGGAGATTTTTAAACCTGATAACCATGAGCGAAGTGAGGCTGGTTTTAACGGTTTTTTCAGCAGCACAATATTCAGTTCTTTCAACTGCTGTGGCAATTCGGGATCGGAATCTGCGGTAATCAATGCCACCGGCACCTGTTCCTGACGATTTTCCAGAATGAAATCCAGACCCAATTTATTGTTATTCAGATGCTGATCGACCAGCCACACCTGAATATTCTCTTGCTGAATTAGCTCTAAAGCCTGTTCCGGTTCCGTCGCCTTAAAGACCTGATAGCCCCATTTGCTCAGTAAGGTCGTCATCCCTTCCAAAATGGTTTCATCATTGTCCAGGCATAGAATTTTATAGGCCTTGCTTTTCAGCGGCGTCGCCTGAACAGGCGCTGTCACCACTTTCGGTGCATCCACAATTGGAACTTCAATCATGAAGCAAGAACCCTTTGCCCATGTTCGGAATAAACATGTACCGGATAGTCCAGCAGGCTGGTCATCCGCTGCACGATGGCCAGGCCGAGTCCCAGACCTTGCTCGCCCCAAGGCGAAGTATGGCCGCAGCGTTCAAACTCCTGAAACAGCTTAATGCGCTGTTCTTCGGCAATCCCCGGACCGGTATCCCAGACGCCAATACGGATATGCTGCGGTCTTTCGCTAGAGCGAAGTACTCCCACCACAACCTTACCTTTAGCGGTATAGCGCAGGGCATTACTGACAAAATTTTGAATAATCCGGCGAATCCACTGGGGATCGGTATCGATCCAGAACTGCGCATCATGCACACTGAATTTAATACCACGCTGAGCTGCAATGGATTTAAATTGCAGTTCCAAATCGCTTAATAAATCATGCAGTGGGTAAGGCTGACGTTTCGGCTGGATGGTACCGCCTTCCAGACGGGCAATATCCAGCAGGGCAGACAACATGCTTTCTGCACCATGCAGGGCACGGTCCAGCTGTTGCAGGGTCTTGCGGTCTTCTTCCGACTGCACGCTTTGTTCTAAAGCGGTACTGAACAAGCGTGCTGCATGCATCGGTTGCAACAGGTCATGACTGGCAGCGGCAATGAAGCGGCTTTTGGACATATTGGCACGGTCGGCCTGTTCACGGGCCAGTTGCTGCTCGGAAAGTGCATCGGCCAGCTGTTGGGTACGGTCTTGTACCCGTGCTTCAAGTACGGCTTCATTTTCACGGAAAGCGGTAATATCCGCAAAGGTCGTGACGAAGCCGCCGCCTTCAATCGGATTGCCGCGCATCTGAATGACACGGCCATCTTTACGGATCCGTTCAAATTCATGCGCGCTGCCCATGGCCATCCAGTGAATCCGTTTGCGCACATGCTCTTCGACCGAGCCGGGACCACATTCACCACGCTCGGCGTTATAACGGATCAGGTCGGCAATCGGACAACCGACATAGACAATATCTTTGGGATAATCGAACAGTTTCAGGTATTGATTGTTCCAGGCCACCAGACACATATTTTCATCAACCACACTCACCCCTTGGGTCATATGGTCAATCATGGTCATGATCAGGTTCTGGTTAAAACGCTGCCATTGCGAGGCCTGATCCAGAATATTGGCGACCTGACCGAGAGCCAGGCCATTATTTACCATGGCGGTGGTGAGCAGGGTACGCGCCGAAGCGGCACCAATGGTTCCGGCAAGATACTGTTCAGTGAAGCGCCACCACATGCCATTGGCATTGCTGTTTTCATTCAATACCACGTTGTTTTGGGCACAGAACTGACGAAAGGCCTGAGTAGCAGGTCCTTCACCGGTAATCCGTTTGGCCAGGGTAATTAAATCACCCACTTTCAGGCGGGCAACATCCTGATGAGAATAATTGATCTCACTGGAAGCATTGTGAGTGGGCAAAGGTTTGGTTTCATAATAGAAAAAACTTTCCGCCTGAATCTGCTCGGCAATACTGGGGCGAAATATACGCGATACCCATACATAGAGCAGGATATTCAGACCCAATGCCCAGGTCACGCCATGGGTGAGGGGAGCAAAAGATTGGAAACCAAACAGGGCTTCGGGACGTAACCAGTTAATTCCTGATGGGCCGGCTAACAGGAATTGTTGGGTAAATTGATGATATTCAGCAGGCAGACTGCGCAGTACGGTAGGCAATAGCAAGGTATAGGCCCACATGGCAAAGCCGGCAATCAGACCTGCATAAACGCCCTGTTTACTGCCGCCACGCCAATACAGGCCACCAATTAATGCCGGAGAAAATTGTGCCACGGCACTGAAGGCCAGTAAGCCAAATACCGAAAGCTGGTCAATGTCATTAAAGAAATGGAAAAACAGGAAACCCAATAACATGACCACTAAAATACAGACACGACGGGTAAATTTCAGTACCAGAGGCAGGCGTTTATCATGACGTGAAAGTAAG
>DKLL01000157.1:0-8889 GCA_002455755.1 Acinetobacter sp. UBA6641 | reverse complement strand
ACACATCACTGGAAATTTGTACCAGGTTGTCGGGTGTATCAAAGACAAAAAATAGGGCCACGCACAGCAAGGCAAACAGTTTGACAAAAGACTCAAATGCTACTGCCAGCATTAAACCGCCATGCTGTTCAGTATTGGCAATTTGCCGGGTACCAAAAATCATGGCCAAAATGGCCAAAATTCCAGTCAGGAAAAGCACGCTATTGGTGGTGCCCTGAATGCCGCTATTGTCTTGAAGAATGACCGCAGCACTTAAGGCAATTGCTCTCAGCTGCAGGGCTAAATAGGGAATAATCGCAATGACGGCAAGAATGGTGACTAAGGATGCCAAAGGGCCGCTTTTGCCATAACGTGCCGCCACAAAATCTGCAATGGAAGAAATGGCATGATGCTGACGGACGCGGCCTAAACGGCGCCAGATATCATAACCCACCCCGACAAAGATCAATGGACCTAAGTATATGGGAAGGAAGATAATGCCTTCTCGAACCGCAGCTCCGGTTGCACCATAGAAAGTCCAGGATGAGCAATACACCCCTAAAGTTAGACTAAAGAGTAACATCCGGCCGCGGGTACTTAAGCGACTCGCGTGTTTTTCACCAAAAAAAGCACAAATAAAAAGTAATGCGATATAAAGGGCGAGTACCCCGATAATGAGCCAACTGTTCATATTGCCTACAGCGTAAATTTATGTCGTAATGATACCCTATCTAATAATCTCGCCGCTTTAATTGATCAAAATTTAACGACCAAAGTATTAATTACAAGAACCCAAGAAGATTGTTAAGTTAGACAACGAAATAATTCGAATTAAAAAAGCACCTAGGCTGGGTGCACACAGGAGCATGATTATGGATGAGGCACAAGTAGAACGTATTCTACAGAATCCTAAATTTAAAGAAATGGTCAGCAGAAAAAGCAAATTAAGTTGGACATTAACAATCATCATGTTGGTTGTTTATGTCGGCTTTATGCTTTTAGTGGGCTATAACAAAGAATTCTTAATGAGTTCATTTAGCGGTGGTGTTACCACTTGGGGAATGCCGCTAGGCTTGGGCATTATTGTATTGTCTTTTCTTTTATGTGGCGTTTACTCGTATATTGCGAACAATAAACTTGATGCATTGAATGAAGAAGCAATGCGTGAAGTTGAAGCAATCACTCATGAAAAAGGACGTTTATAAGATGAAATGGAATTCATTGAAAACGGGAGCAGTTGCTGCGTCTACGTTAATGATGTCAGTTATGGCAATGGCAAGTCCAGATTTGGGTACAGCTGAACAGCAAGCCACCAACTGGCATGCCATTATCATGTTTGCAATTTTCGTCAGCTTTACTTTGGTTATTACCAAATGGGCAGCCAAGCAAACGACAAGTACCAAAGACTTCTATACTGCCGGTGGCGGTATTTCTGGTTTCCAGAATGGTTTGGCGATTGCCGGTGACTATATGTCGGCTGCATCGTTCCTCGGTATTTCTGCGATGGTATTCAGTTCAGGTTTTGACGGACTACTGTACTCATTAGGCTTCATGGTGGGCTGGCCAATCGTACTGTTTCTGGTAGCAGAACGTTTACGTAACCTGGGTAAATTCAACTTGTCTGACGTGGTTTCATTCCGTCTGGAAGAAAAACCGGTACGTACTTTGGCTGCATTCAGTTCACTGGTGGTCGTGGCATTCTATCTGATTGCACAAATGGTAGGTGCAGGTCAGCTGATCAAGCTTCTATTTGGTTTGAACTATAACATTGCTGTGGTGATTGTCGGCTTGCTGATGATGGCTTATGTAATTTTCGGCGGCATGTTGGCAACCACTTGGGTACAAATCATTAAAGCGGTGATGTTACTTTCAGGTGCAACCTTTATGGCTTTCATGGTGATGAAAGGCGTAGGCTTTAGTTTCTCTGAAATGTTCACTCAATCAATCCAGGTATTCTCTAAAGTACATGACATTTCTTTAGCAGAAGCGGGCAATATCATGGGCCCTGGTAAACTGGCGGCGAACCCAATTGATGCCATCTCGCTGGGTCTTGCATTGATGTTCGGTACGGCAGGTCTTCCACACATCTTGATGCGTTTCTTTACGGTAAAAGATGCCAAAGAAGCACGTAAATCTGTGGTGGTTGCTACCGGCTTCATTGGTTATTTCTATCTACTTACCTTCATCATTGGCTTTGGTGCGATCCTTTACGTATCAAACAACCCTCAATTCCTTGATGTTGCAAAAATGGCGCTAACTGGCAAGTTGGAACTGGTTGGCGGTAACAACATGGCAGCGGTGCACTTGTCTGATGCTTTAGGCGGCGACTTGTTCATGGGCTTCATTTCAGCAGTGGCATTCGCAACCATTCTTGCGGTAGTTGCCGGTTTGACATTGTCTGGCGCGTCTGCAATCTCACATGACTTGTATGCTAACGTATTCAAGAAAGGTCAAACGACGCCTGAATCTGAATTGCGTATGTCAAAAATTGCGACTTTAGGTCTTGCAATCTTTGCCATGATTTTGGGTATTCTGTTCGAGAAACAAAACGTTGCCTTCATGGTTGGCTTGGCGTTCTCTGTGGCGTGTTGTGCAAACTTCCCGGTTCTTGTACTTTCAATGTTCTGGAAAGGTTTGACTACACGCGGTGCAGTGATTGGTGGCGTTGTAGGTCTAGTAACAGCAGTGACCTTAATTATTCTGTCTAAAGCTGTTTGGGTCGATACGTTACAAATTTCAGATACTCCAGTGAANNTCGTTCCTGTGCTGCTGGTTGTTCTCTGTGACTGCTAACTCAGCGCGTGCTCAAGCAGAGCGTAAGGCATTTGATGCACAGTTTGTGCGTTCACAAACTGGTATTGGTATCTCGGGTGCATCAGATCACTAAGAGATAGCCCGTTTTAAAAAGCCCCGTCAGGGGCTTTTTTTATGACTTCAGAAAATAGCAAAAAACTGGATTGTAATGTCTTGGCCGGATGGAAAATCTTATGACATTCACTTGTGTCTGGAGTGGTCAAGCTTTGTTGAAATGGAATTGAACATTGCAAAAGAACAGGATTGTTCAATCATTTTCATACAAATGTTTCAGTGGTTGCCGAGGTGATTTGTGCTAAGTTGATTAAAAGAAACATAAAAAATTACTGAAAATTGACTCATAAAAAAAGCAATATTCTGGAGCAAAAAAATGCAGGCTATTATTGATGTGTGGAAGGTATTTCGCTTATTGCCTTCAGCTTGGCTGCTTTTATTACAGTTTATCATTTTGATCGTGTCTGTTGCAGTCAACTACAGCATACCTTACCGCACGCTCACCTGGTTATTAGGGGTGCTGGTGTTACTGGTGATTGCCAAAGTCATTCGGCAAACCCCCATGTTTACCTTTTTGGGCCTAAGTTTTGTCAGTGGCGCGGTGATTTTTTCTTCCCTGATTTTATTGGGCATAGAAAATCCTTGGATACAGGTGATTGCCCATGGCTTTGAAGCAGCCGCTTATTTTAGCGCAGCTTATGGTCTGTTACGTTATATGTTCGAAGACCGCTATTTAACCCGAGATGAACTGTTTGCTGCGGGTGCGGTATTTACCCTGCTTGCCTGGGGATTTGCATTTTTATATAACGTTTGCCAACTACTGGTGCCGGCAAGCTTTCAGAATCCCAATGTGGCGGGTTTACAAAGCTGGCTCGATTTGCTGTTCTTGAGCTTTAGTTTGCAGTCTGCCACCGGCTTGTCTGATCTGATTCCCCGAAGTGCCCCTGCACGGGTACTGGCCCTGCTGCAAATGTTCTGCGGGGTCATGTATTTGGCCCTGATTGTGTCGCGCCTAATCGCCTTGCAATATATTGCCCATTTACCCAATCGGGATAAAACTAAAAAATAGACCAGATTTTTGAACAGGTTACAGGAATATAACTGCTTTGTTCGTATCCTTTATTTATGATACTTCCGAGTTTTTATCTAGTTCCACTGAGCTCGTCTTTTATTTATCTTCGATAAATGCTTCATTTGACCACGTTGGTCTGTCACGTTAATTAAAATATAAAATGGAGGATATATGCCTTCCAAAAATTCATCCTGGTTTGCCAACGTCAATCCAAATGTGTTTTTAAGTACGGCCGCTATTATTGTCATCTTTCTTGCAATAGTGGTTTTAGCCCCGAATTCATTTGAGCTGATTACCAGACAGCTCAATCAATGGGTCACCGATTCTTTTAGCTGGTTCTATGTTTTATCGGTCGCAATATTTCTTATCTTACTGATTTATATCGCGCTATCGGACATGGGTAAAATTAAGCTCGGTCCTGACCATAGTCAGCCCAGCTATAGCAATGCTTCATGGTTTGCCATGTTATTTACTGCAGGCATGGGGATCGGGCTAATGTTCTTTGGTGTTGCCGAACCGGTCATGCATTATGTTTCTCCCCCGACAGGTCCGGCTGAAACGATCCAGTCTGCCCAACAGGCCATGCGGGTGACTTTCTTTCACTGGGGCTTGCATGCCTGGGCAATTTATACCGTTGTGGGTCTGGCACTGGCATATTTTGCTTATCGGCACAATTTGCCGCTGAAAATCCGTTCTGCCTTATATCCGATGATTGGCCAGAGAATTTATGGTCCGATTGGGGATGCAGTCGATACCTTTGCCACGATTGGTACCGTATTTGGTGTGGCGACCACCCTAGGGTTTGGGGTCACCCAAATTAATTCGGGATTGAATTATCTGTTTGGAATCCAGCAATCAGCCGTCACCCAAGTTGTCCTGATTATTGTGGTCAGTGCCATGGCCTCCATTTCGGTATTTTTTGGACTGGATAAAGGGATTAAACGGCTGTCTGAATTAAATTTGATTCTGGCACTGATTTTATTGCTGTTCGTATTTTTCGCCAGTTCTTCGATTTATTTACTGCAAACCACCATTCAAAATGCCGGGCAATACATCTCGAATTTATTTGCGATGACCTTTAATTTATATGCCTATCAACCCAATGGCTGGATTGGTGGCTGGACCATTATGTATTGGGCCTGGTGGATTTCATGGTCGCCATTTGTGGGGATGTTTATTGCCCGGGTATCCGAAGGCCGCAGCATCCGTGAATTTATTGTGGGGGTTTTGCTGATTCCGACTGGCTTTACCCTGATCTGGATGGGTTTTATGGGCAATGCCGCGTTATATAGCATTTTGCATGAGGCCAATCATGCGCTGGTTATGGCGGTACAACGCGATTCATCAGTTGCGTTATTCCAGTTCTTGCACAGCTTGCCTTTTTCCAGTGTCATGAGTTTGCTGGCAACCTGTTTAGTGATGCTGTTTTTTGTGACTTCTGCGGATTCGGGTGCACTGGTGACCGATTATTTAACCGCAAAATCTGAAAACTCTCCTACCTGGCAACGACTGTTCTGGACGGCACTGATGGCAGTATTGGCGATTGTGCTACTGTTGGTGGGTGGACTGGGGGCATTACAGTCAGCCACCATGATGAGTGCTTTACCGTTTACTTTTATTATGCTGTTGATCTGTTGGGGGCTATTAAAAGCTTTACGCCTAGACATCACCAAAATGAATGCATTGCAAGAGGCGCGGATTACTCCACGCGCGATTCAAAACCCACGCAGTTGGCAACAACGTCTGGGTCTGATCATGCATTATCCGCATACTGAAGCGGAGGTGAAACAGTATATTGAGACTGAGGTAGCCAAGGCTTTTCAAAGCGTGCAAAAGGAGTTTCAACGGCGTAAGTTGACGGTGAGCATCCTTTCGATTGCGGATGGTTTGGAATTGAGAGTAGACCATCATGATGAAATCAATTTCATTTACCAAGTGGTGACACGCGAAACCGTCCCCCCAAGCTTCATGCCGGAAATGACCACGAATGAAATGACTTATTATCAAGCGGAAGTCTTTTTAAGAGAAGGTGGGCAGAACTATGATGTGATGGATTGGACTTTGGAGGATTTACTGCAAGATATTATCGATCAATATGAACGCCATTTACATTTTTTAAGTTTGGTTCGAACATCTGAATAAATCCAGAAAATAAAAAAGGACGCATGAGGCGTCCTTTTTTGAATTCTTTTTCTAATAAAAATTAGAAACGGAATTTAGCATTAACACCAACAGTTTGAGTATCACGAACTGTCAAATCATTTGCTTGAGCTGATTCATAGTTAGCATTTACATAAGAAGCGCCAACTGCAACAGCAGGAGTGATGAAGTAGTTTACGTTCGCGCCCCAAGCTTTGTCTGGTGAACCAGCAAAGTTAGATTCAGCGTAAGAAGCGCCTACGCTTAATTTAGGGGTAACGAAAAGAGTTGTGCCTAGGTTGTAAGCAGTAGCTTCACCATAAACTAAACCAGATTCAAAACCGATAGACATATTAGTACCATCGATCGCACCTACGTATTTGGTACGTGCAGTAATTGCATCTTGGTCGTCAGCAATGGTGTCAGATTCTAAAGCTGCTTTAGCTACACCATTTGAAAGAGTGTTGAAAACATCTAAAGAGTATTGGTTAGCAACGCTAGTATAACCCACAGCAACCAAGAAGTTGTTAATTGGAAGAACACCAACTTCTAAAGCATAACGGTCACCATGGTCGTCAGCAACGCCAGCAGCTTTATTGTCAGTAATGGTGTTGCTGTAAGAAGCGCTAGCGTATACAGGAACAACTTTAGTTGGAACGTAAGCTTCAGCTTTAGCGCCAATAGTGTGAGAAGTAAAATCAGAATTCTCAGCATCTACATCGTATTCACCGTAGTTATAAGCTACAGACACGTTAGACGCCTGGTTTAAAAACGCTGCTTCAGCCAATGGACCTTTAGAAGAATCAACATCTTTAAAGTAATAAGTACCTTGTACAGCACCAGTAAAGTTTTTGTCATTTACTGTGTTGTCGATGTATTCAGATTGACCTTGTACTTCTACTTGATACGCTTGAGCACCGGTCATGGCTAATAATAAGGCAGTGGCTAAACCGAGTTTTTTCATAATAATTTCCAGTTCTATTACAGATGGATTAAACCAGCAGCATTGTATTGTAACAAAACATTAAGTCAATGAAGTAAAATAACATTATTTTGTTGAGTTTTTGTTATCAATAGTATAATTGATTAAAAAAAGAACAGTTGATTTTTTCTGTCAACTTTAAAAATTGTTTTTTATAACAAATGAATATGAGCATTTTTACAGCTAATATTTTCAGGAATAAACAAATATTAATCGACTTTTTCACTGTTAAATTGAATTACTTTAATAACTCAATTGTAAAATCCGATTGCAATGTATTTTATTGCGTGAACTAAGTATCATTTTTTAGATAATTATCCGATTATGACAATAAAACTCACATCATAAGGCTGTTTTTTTGTTTAAAAAATAAACAATAAGCTTTTTGTTTTGTGACTTGTTTAACATAAATGATTTGTTATTGTGATGATTTTAATAACTTACTGTTTTAATAAACTTTACTTGGTTGGTTATTTTCACCATAATACTCCTATCAATTCATACTACATTGAAAGAATGTGATGATGATCTGATTCTCCATAAACAAGTTTTTGTTTTTATATGCCCAACTTTCCCCAAGGTTGGGTTTTTTTTTATTTTAAGATCAAGTCTTTAATTTAGATTAAGAGAACGGGAAAACAAGCAATTAGAACAAAACAATAACGATATTGGAAAACAGCTCATTTTTAGTCATGCAATGGATAACTTTTTAAGGTTTAATTTTAAATAAATTTATATAGCACTAATATGGTGCATTTTTCTGGAGTGTACAGATTCTTTTTTAAACGATTGCGCATAAAAAACCCCAGTTTTCAAAGAAAACTGGGGTTTTTCCGCCAAAATCTTCGGGTAAATTAAAAAATCTGCTGAGGAATATATCTAATTTGCCCTAATGCGGTGCAGTATGCACTTAATTGTGGCACTTGTAAATATTTTCTTACAACTGTGGGGTAAATATTTTTTAGTAATGCGTTATTGATACAAAATCAAGCAATGAAATTTGATACAAATAAACAATTCTTTTCTTGAGATTTACAGATGAAACAGGGATTGTTTTGCTTGAGCTGGGTCATGCTTTTCACCCAATTAACTGCTTGCCAGATGGGAAAAGATCAAAATTTACCAGCGCCTATTCTGAAACCGATCTCTCAACCAACAGCCGTGCAATCAGCTGAGATTGCCACACTTTTCAACCAAGCCAATAAACAGGCTGTTTTTATTACTTATGATGGAAAGCAGTTCAATCGTTATGGAAATGCTTTAACACGTGCCAATAATGCTTATATTCCAGCTTCAACTTTTAAAATGTTAAATGCCTTGATTGGTTTGCAGCACCATAAAGCGAATACTACTGAAGTGTTTAAATGGGATGGTCAGAAACGTAGTTTTGCAGCATGGGAAAAAGACATGACCTTGGGGCAGGCCATGCAGGTTTCCGCAGTTCCTGTTTATCAGGAACTGGCCAGACGTATTGGGCTAGACGTGATGCAACAAGAAGTTCGCCGGGTCGGTTTTGGCAATCAAAATATTGGACAACAGGTCGATAACTTCTGGCTGCTGGGTCCTCTGAAAATTACACCTGAACAGGAAGCGAAATTTGCCTATCAGCTGGCTACCGGGCAATTACCTTTTGATGCCTCTGTGCAAAAACAAGTCAAAGACATGCTTTTTATAGAACGCCGTGGCGAGACCAAACTATATGCAAAAAGTGGCTGGGGAATGGATCTACAGCCACAAGTGGGCTGGTATACCGGCTGGGTTGAACAGCCCAATGGCCAGATTACCGCTTTTGTTTTAAATCTGGACATGCATGACAATGATGAGGTAGGCGAGCGTAAACAGCTGAGTTTAGATATTTTAGATAAGCTGGGATTATTCTTTTATCTGAATTAGGGCGTGTCATCAATTA
>DKLL01000109.1 GCA_002455755.1 Acinetobacter sp. UBA6641 | reverse complement strand
AACTTTATGGGCAATGCCTTAAAAGGCACACCGGCAGCTTGGGTACATTTTGATAAAAATGCCAAAGCACCGGCAAATCGTAACCAGACCATCACTGTAGGTGAATCTGTATCGACTGATCGCTCATCACCACCTTTGGCCCTTCCATTGTACCGTCCGGCACCTGTGGCGCCAGTACGGGCACCGGAACGTGACTTTGACGATTTACCCGGAGAAGAAGTCCTGGTTCCTGATAATGCCAACCCACCCGACATGCAAAAACAAAACAGCAAACCGGATGCTCTGGACAATCTGATTGATGTATTTGAATAGCATTAAAAAAGCCCTCAGTTGAGGGCTTTTTTATTATTTGCTCAATCTATTTCTTTTTGAATAAATAAATCTGGAATTGAGCCTTTAAACCAAATTGTTCGAGTTGTTCTAATGCCTGGCGTCGCTCTGGCCTGGCTTTATAGGCATAGGGCGTCATGGCAATCAGATGCTTTAAATCTTCCTGTTGCAAAATAAAAGGTGCATCCACTACACTTTCTTCTACCAGCTCAAATACATCTTCCAGCTGAGTGACAAACTTATGTGGTTCATGCGGATTCACTTCCTCAAAGAGGGCTTCACGCATTGCATAGAGATGTTCTGGCGCGGGAGTCACCAGCATCAAATAGGCATGCGGTTTCAGTACCCGTAATATTTCCTGTTTCGGAATCGGACTAAACAGGCTGGTACATAAATCAATCGAACTATCCAGTACCGGCAAGGTCGCTCCGGTTCCTACCACCCAAGTGATGTTTTTATTCAGTTTTGCAGCCACCTGAACCGCATTTTTAGCAATATCCACGCCGACACATTGCAGCACTTCCGCCTGCATGGCATTGGTGTAATAGCCTTCACCACAACCAATATCCAGCAGGTTTTCGATGCGTAAATCGCGAATTTTTTCAACCACTGCCTGCTGTAAAGGCGCATAGAAACCGGCACTTAAAAATGCACGACGCGCCTGTACCGATTCAGGTGTATCGCCAGGATTCTTACTGTGCTTATGCTGCACTACATGCAGGTTCACATAGCCCTGTTTGGCGACGTCATAACTGTGGTTGTTGACACAGTGCCATGTTTTTCCGGTCAGTTGCAATGTTTCATGACAGACAGGACACATCAGCAGATTCATGTTTTTTCTCCAGTGCCTGAAATCAGGCGATAAAAAAGCCGGCAGATGTGGGAGCAAATGCCGGCTCTTTCGAATATTTGCTTAACGCAATTTTAAGGTCATTAGACCTAAAACTACCAGCATAATTGTGATAATCCAGAAACGGATCACCACTTGGGTTTCACGCCAGCCTTTTTTCTCGTAATGATGATGTAGCGGTGCCATCAGGAAAACACGCTTGTTGCGCATCCGTAGCGAGCCAATTTGCAGGAATACCGAAATGGCTTCTACCACAAAGACCCCGCCCATAATCGCAAACACGATTTCCTGACGAACCATGACTGCAATGGTACCCAGCATGGCACCCAACGATAAAGCACCCACATCCCCCATAAACACTTGGGCAGGATGTGCGTTATACCAAAGGAAGGCTAAACCGGCACCAATCATCGCCGCACAAATCACCACCAGTTCAGAAGCATATTTTACGTAAGGGATATGCAGATAATTGGCAAAACGGATATCACCGGCCAAATAGGCGAATACGCCCAAACCTGCTGCTACAAGCACGATCGGCATAATCGCCAGACCATCCAGGCCATCAGTCAGGTTCACCGCATTGGATGCACCGTTAATCACCAGATAGGTAAAGATAATGAAACCAATCCCTAAAGGAATAGCAGATAATGGAATGGTCAGATTTTTAAAGAAAGGAATCAACAAGTCCAGCATGTTGCTGGTATGAACAGGATTGACCTGCTGGGTCGCAATCACATACAGGGCAATACCGGCGCCCAGAGAAGCCACTGACGTCCAGAAGAATTTTTTCCGTGCAGGCAGTCCGGCATTATCTTTATAACGAACCTTAATCCAGTCATCTGCCCAGCCGACGGCACCAAAAATCACCATCACCCCCAGTACAATCCAGACATAAGGATTGGATAAATCTGCCCACAACAGGGTTGAAATACCTATCGACAGCAGGACCAGAATCCCGCCCATGGTCGGGGTTCCCATTTTTTTGGCATGATTTTCAGGAGCAAAAGAACTGACTGCCTGCCCATATTTTAAAGCCTGGAGCTTACGGATCATCAAAGGACCCAAAACCAGTCCAATGGTCAATGCGGTTAAGACACTAAGCAAAGCACGTAAAGTTAAATAACGGACCACCTGAAACGTGCTGTCAAAGCCCGCCAAATGTTCAAATAGCCATAACAGCATTTAGAGTTTCTCCATCAAATCAGCCATCAATGTTTCCATGTGGGTATAACGAGAACCTTTAAACAGGAAACTCATGGATTGAGGTTGATGCGTTTCAATTAAATCAAGTAAGAAAGGAAGGGCTTGTGCCTGGGTCAGGAAGGCCTGCATTTTTTTGCCATACTGGGTGCTGCGCGCCCCTTCCTGGGTGGCCGGGGCAAATTCACCCACAGCAACCACAAAATGAACTCCCGGCACCGAGACCAGATCACGGCCCAGCATATAGTGTTGCTGTGCAGCACTTGCACCTAATTCACCAATATCGCCAATTACCATTACTTTGACGCCTTCCTGCTGCGCCAGCACTTCGGCTGCAGCGCGCATCGACGTCGGGTTGGCATTGTAAGTATCATCAATAAACAGATGCTTTTCAGTATGGATAAAGTTCAGACGGCCTTTGGCACCTTTTGCCTGCTCCAAACCGGTCACAATATCATCCAGCGCAACACCAATAGCCAGTGCAAAAGCAGTTGCAGCAGTGGCATTCTGCACATTATGTTCACCGGCAAAGGGCAGATTGAGCTGACGTAGACCTTGAGGGGTATTTAAAGTAAAACGGGAAGATTGGGCATGTAACTCAATATCTGTTGCAAAAACATCCCCACCCGGTCCGAAACTCAAGACTTTTCCAGTCTGAACGGCCTGACGAATGGTCTCGGCAAAATCATCGCCAGCAGGAACAATCGAAGTCCCTGGTTTATCAATATGACGATAAATTTCCGATTTTGCCCGACAGATACCATCGCGCCCGCCAAACTCACCTAAATGTGCGGTACCGATATTGATAATCCCGGCGACATGCGGTTGAACAAGATTCGAGGTGTAATCAATTTCACCCTGATGGCTCGCGCCCAGCTCCATCACAGCATACTGATGTTCGCCACGCAGCTCGAGCAACATCACTGGTACACCCAAATCGTTATTCAGGTTGCCACGGGTAATGAGGGTCGGTGCCAGACGTGACAAAATACTGCCGAGCATTTCCTTGGTGGTGGTCTTACCGCTACTGCCGGTCAGGGCAATCACTTTTAACTGTGAATTTTGCGCCCGGCGATAAGCTCCGAGATGTCCCAATGCCAAACGTGTATCTGTCACCACAAGCTGATAGATATCGGCATCCACCGGATGGCTGACAATTGCGATTTCACAGCCCTTAGCCGCCACTTGGACAACAAAATCATGCGCATCAAAACGCTCACCTTGCAGGGCAAGAAAAGCATCGCCTTTTTCCGCAAAGCGTGAATCGGTCAAAATCCGTTTGATTGCGCCTTGAGGCACTTTCTCATTCAACCAGTAACCTTGGCTGGCTTCAGCCAGTTGTGCGGCTGTCCACGGCTCTAAAGGTACTGTACTGGTGGTTGATGTATGCATGATAGTTTCCTATTGCGCAGGATAAGCTGAATCTGGGGTGCAATGTTGTGCATCGATCGCGGATCGCACTTCAACCACATCATCAAACCAATGACGTACGCCATCAATTTCCTGATAGTTTTCATGNNTCCCTTTCCGGCAATGACCACAATGTCACCGGCCTGAGCCTGTTTCACTGCAAATTTAATCGCTTCACGGCGGTCATGAATTTCATGCACGCGATGCGCTGAAAAATCAATTCCCGCTTTCATGTCGGCAAAAATCTGTTCAGGATTTTCAGTACGCGGATTGTCTGAAGTGATCAGTGCAACATCGGCATGATCCAAGGCAGCCTGGGTCATTAACGGACGTTTGCCCCGGTCACGGTCGCCACCACAACCAAAGACTGCCCACAAATCTTTCGAGACATGGCGTTTTAAGGTAGTCAGCACTTGAATCAAGGCATCTGGCGTATGGGCATAATCCACTACAAACAGACGCTCGCCATCACGGATCACCTGCATACGACCCGGCGCACCTTTTAGTTGTGCTGCAACTGCAATCAAATCGCTTAGCTTGAAACCTGCCTGCTCTGCAGCAATCAGACTTGCGACAAGATTTTCCACATTGAAATGACCCAGCAACGGGCTATTGACTTCAAATTCGCCATCTGCAGTGATCAGTTTAAAACAGGTACCGTTTAAACTATATTGAATATTTTCAACCCGATAGTCAGCTGTCTGAGTGGTTGAGTAAGTGAGGATTTTCGGTTGGGCCGGATTTGATTGGGCAGCGTCAATCATGACCTGCGCATGCTCATCATCAATATTGATAATGGCTACTTTTAAACTGGAAAATTTGAATAATAGCGACTTGGCTTCCGCATAGGCTTCAAGCGTGCCGTGATAATCGAGATGGTCACGACTCAAGTTACTATACGCTGCAATTTCAATATCGCAGCCATTTAAACGACCCTGTTCCAGACCGTGCGAGCTGGCTTCAATTGCTGCAAATTCAGCACCCTGCCGGGCATAATCATGCAAGGCATTTTGCAGCTGCAAGGCATCCAGCGTAGTATGCGAAGAGACTTCCAGATTCGGTAAAATACCGTTACCGGTGGTTCCCATCACGGCACATTTTTTGCCTTGCAACATCAACAGTTCAGCAATCAAACGCGAAATGGTGGTTTTACCGTTGGTTCCAGTCACAGCAATAATGCGCGCGACTTTTACCGCTTGGGTCGCCTGTAAATACTGTTTTTGCCATTGCCCCATCAAATGACGGACATTCGGTACTACAATGCTATTTTCCAGACCCAAATCCGTTTCGCTAACCACGGCCAAGGCACCGCGTGCCAAAGCCGACTGGGCAAAGTGTAAGGTTTTTTCAGGTTGGGAAAAACTAGTCAGGGCAATAAAAATTTGCCCTGCTTCAATTTTACGACTATCTAAACTAAAGCCAGCGAATGGCTTGCTCATCCATCCAGTGGTTTTCTCAGTGTTGTAAAGATCTTGAAATGTAATCGACATTCATCACCTGTTACTGGATTTTGGGAGTATCTAAAGGTTTGTCTAAAGGCACGTTCATCAAACGCAAGGATTCCTGCATCACACGTGCNNCGCCACCAGACCGCCGTAATATTGCCCTTTCGGATTTTCCACCACAACGACCATCGCCAGGCGCGGATCACTGACCGGTGCCATGCCGGCAAACAGCGCACGATATTCACTATCGGAATAACCCTTACGGTCTGCACGTAACTTATGCGCGGTACCGGTCTTACCCGCTACACGATACCCTGGAATATTGGCCTGCTGTGCTGTACCACCCGGCAAGGTCACCGCTTCCATCATCAGCAAAACCTGTTCAGCAATTTTTGCATCGACAATTTGCTCACCCTTCGGTGGCTGCTCCAGCTTATACAGGCTTAAAGGCATCTTCACGCCTTTATTGGCAATCATGGCATAGGCATCGGCAATTTGCAGTACCGTCGCATTCAGACCATAACCATAGGCCATGGTACCCACTTCCGACACATTCCATTTGCTTGGCGGCAAAATCAGGCCCGCACTTTCACCCGGGAATTTCACCGCAGAACGCTGCCCCATCCCTACACGTTTATAGAAGGTCGGCAAGGTTGCGTAAGGCAAAGATAGGGCAATTTTTGCCACGCCCACGTTGGATGATTTCTGGATGATGCCACCCAGAGTCAGCGCACCATAGTTATGGGTATCACGGATGGTATGGTTACCAATACGCATACTGCCCGGTGACGTATTGACGATAGAGTTTGCGGTATATTTACCACTTTCCAGCGCCATCGCCACCGTCAGCGGTTTCATGGTCGAACCCGGCTCAAACGAGTCCACAGCACCGCGGTTACGCATGGCGTCTTTATTGGCTAAACTTTTTTTGTCGTTCGGGTTATAAGATGGCCAGCTGGTCATGGCCAGAATTTCACCGGTTTTGATATCTACCGCAATCGCTGTGGCAGAACGGGCATTATTCGCCACACCGGCAGCGGTCAATTCACGGTACAGAATATATTGCAGCCGCGAATCAATACTCAAGGTGATATTTTCCCCGGCTTCAACTTCCTTGATAATTTCAGGGTCTTTAAAACGGTTGCCCTTTTTATCCCGCACAATCTGCTGTTCGCCATCATGACCAGACAAAGCCTTATTCAGCTGCATCTCCAGACCTTCAATCCCCACCCCTTCACTGTTGGTCAAACCAATAATCTGGGCATTGGGCTGCGGCTGCGGATAGTAACGTTTATAGTTCTTTTCGGTATAAACGCCCTGGAACTCACGTTTCGCGATCAGTTCAGCCTGCTGCGGTGGAATTTCTTTTTGCAGCACCAGATAACGTGAACGCGGACGCTCGTTCATTTTCTTTTTCAGCTCGGCACGATCCATCCCCACCGCATCGGCAAGTTCATCCAGATTCAGGTTTTTATCCGGTAACTGGCGTTTCAGTTTGCGGTTATGAGGATCTTTAGCCAGTTCGGCAGTAATCTCGTCAAACAGTTTTTTGGTTTCAAAATAGTCGCGCGGATCAATCACCACCTTCATGACCGGTGTACTAATCGCCAAAGGCACCCCATGACGATCATAGATCACGCCTCGCATCGCCTTGATTTTTTCAGTTCGCAAAATATTGGCATTGGCCTTGTTTTGCAAAAAATCCTTGTTGATGACCTGCACATAGAATGCACGGCCCACCAGAGCCAAAAAGCACAGTAAAACCACGCTCCACATCAGATAAAAACGCCACATATCTACGCTAAGGGCGGTTTTTTCGGTAATCGGCTGCTGCTTTTTGCGTGTTGCCTGCTTTGTTCTCTTGTCCACCATATTACAGCTAGCCTTATTTTTTATCTTCTGGAGTCATTGGTAAAGAAATTACAACCGTCTGTGCTGCAGGGGGCGAATACATGCGCAATTGGGTTACAGCACGCGTGCCAATTTGCGCCGTTGCACCAAAGGTTTGCTGCTCGATCAGCAAACGCCCCCACTCTGCATTCAGATCATCCCTTTCCCGCATAAAAGAACTTAATTCGCGATAATCATGACGATATTCAAATACCTGGAACACCACCATGATTGCGCTAAGAAAGACCAGCAGCAGCAAAACAATATAACTGATGGTTTTTTTCATCGGCGTTTTGTCGGTTTTCTTTTCAACAACTTCAGTTTTCATTATTCGCCTTTTGAAGCTAAGCGCTCTGCAACTCTAAGCCATGCACTGCGAGAACGAGGATTGGCTTTGACCTCTGTTTCACTGGCACGGACTCGGGAAATTTTCTTTAAACGACGGGTATCTTCCCGTTTTTGTGGTAATCCCCAACCGGTATCTTCCGCCAAAGTCGATTCTTTTTGAATAAATTGTTTAATCAGGCGGTCTTCCAGTGAATGAAAACTGATGACCGCCAAACGTCCCTCGGGTTTTAAAACTTCCACAGCCTGTGGCAGGAAAGCTTCAATATCATCTAATTCTTTATTAATGGCAATACGGATGGCCTGAAAAGTTCGGGTTGCCGCATGTTTATTTTTTTCCCATTTCGGATGGGCAACTTTGACAATTTCTGCCAGTTGAGCGGTAGTTTCAATATAACCTGCCGCTTTAATGGCTTTGGCAATACGGCGGCTATAACGCTCTTCACCATATTTGAAAATCACATTGGCCAAGGCTTCTTCTTCAATATCCACCAGCCACTCGGCCGCTGTTGGACCTTGCGAGTTATCCATGCGCATGTCCAGTGGCCCATCTTTCATAAAGCTAAAACCACGTTCCGCCTGGTCCAGTTGGCTNNGGTCCAGTTGTGGAGATGACACGCCTAGATCTGCCATCACCCCATCTACCTGGTCGATGCCCAACGCTTCCAGTTCCTGTTTTAAGTCGGCAAAGCTGGCATGAATAATCTTGAAACGTGAATCTTCCTGTTCTAGTACCGCTGCGGTTTCCAAAGCTTGCGGATCTTTATCAAAGGCATAAACGCGCGCATTTTCATCTAATTTAGACAGCAATAAACGGGTATGACCGCCGCGACCGAAAGTTCCATCGACATAAACTCCTGTATTGCGATCTGCCAACAAGGCATCAACAGTTTCGTGAAGTAATACAGAAATATGCGACATAAGGATTCAATCAATACTAGGAAAAATGTAACTGCACATTATTACCTTGTTTTAACAAAGCTCCAAACGACTTTTTGTAGGGAAATATTACTTTCCATAGAGAAAACCGTTTCTGGCAATAATGCGACAAGTTTTAAGTTATCCGTGCTGGTCAGGTATATTATTTTAAAAGCACAATACTTATATTTGTTGGTTGTTAAAATGTGTCTCTTTATACATCAATTGATCAATACTCGAGAAGAATATTTTTCATTTTAGTTTCATTGATTTTCCTCTGCGGATTTATGGGTTGTTTATGTCAAAATTACTATTTATCCTCACAGGCATATGTCTGACCATGCTGGCTTTAGTTTATCTATGGATTATTACTCCAAATCAAGATCAAAAAGCCGTTCATCAGGCAACGTTATGTAATGTCATCCGTCAGCATAAAACTATTTTTGCAGCCGATGAATTATTTGAGCTGGTCGAATTCACCTACGGTAATAGCACTCCAAGCTATGCCTACCATAAGCCGAAGTTTTATCAAAAATACACCCACAACATCATTGCGCGCTATTTGACCCTCAAGCCTGCACAACAGGCGCAAGCTCAAGCGGACTATCAACGCTGCCGAGCTTTGCTCAATCAGTAAAATAAATTCCAGATAGTTCCAAGCTTAAGACCAGTCCACTATGAAAAAAGCCAATCACAACGGATTGGCTTTTTTTAGATTACGCCGAATTAACGCTTGCCATTATAAATCTGGTCAAAAATTGCACCATTGGCAAAATGCGTTTGTTGCGCTTTGCCCCAGCCGCCAAAGACTTCATCAATGGTGAAGGTTTTCAGTTTAGGGAATTGCGCAGAATATTTGGCCAACACTTCCGGGTTACGTGGACGATAGTAGTATTTTGCTGCCATTTCCTGACCCAAAGGTGAGTACAAATAATTGATATAACCTTTGGCTAACCACTTGTTGCCATCTTTCTCTACGTTTTTATCCACAATGGCAACCGAGGGTTCAGTGAGGATAGACATGGACGGATAAACAATTTCAAATTTGTTTTTGCCCAGGCTTTTTTGAGTCACCAAGGCTTCATTTTCCCAGGTCAGCAACACATCACCAATACCACGCTCGGCAAATGTGGTCATTGAGGCACGGGCAGCCGAGTCCATCACTTTCACGTTACGATACATTTTGCCCACGAACTCTTTGGCTTTGGCATCGTTACCACCCGGTTGTTTCAACGCATATCCCCAGGCAGACAGATATACCCAACGCGGTAAGCCACCAGTTTTCGGGTTCGGGGTAATAATCTGTACGCCCGGTTTGGTTAAATCTGACCAGTCTTTAATATTTTTGGGATTGCCTTTACGCACCATAAATACGATGGTTGAGGTATAAGGTGCAGAGTTATAAGGGAATTCTTTTTGCCAGCCTGGTTGAATCTGACCCGACTTGACGATTTCTTCAATATCATTTGCCAAGGCCAAAGTGACAACATCCGCTTTTAAGCCATCCACCACAGAACGCGCCTGCTTGCCTGAGCCACCATGAGATTGCTTAAAATCCACACTGCGCCCAGTACGCTCTTTCCAGTAAGCACCAAAAGACTTGTTGAATTCATCATAGAATTCACGTGTTGCATCATAAGATACATTTAAAAATTCACGGTCTGCCGCCTGAGCAGAGGTTGCAGTAAAAGCAATGCCGCCAGCAAGCAATGCTGCATTGAATAACGCTTTAAATTGAGTTTTCATGGCAATACAGATCAATTATCTTCCTTAACGCTAACTATATGAAATAAAATTATAATTCGCAATGAATTAAACTTCTGGCAATTCAAGCAAATACTTAAACCATTTGTTTAAATTTTTGTTTTTACTCAAGAATCAATCCGACAGTTCACTTATTCCTTATATATACTGTTTTCTGAATTGCATATGCAAAAAAACGGATAATAAATTGTCCGTTCTTTACTTTTTTTATGGAAAATAAAGCCTAATTTTTCTCGCTATAAATTTGGTCAAAAATAGCTCCGTTCACAAAATGGGTTTGCTGTGCCTTGGCCCATCCACCAAACACATCACCAATTGTAAAAAGTTTGAGTTTGGGAAATTGTGCCGCATATTTGGCTGCCGCCTGCGAATTGCGCGGTCGGAAGAAATATTGTGCTGCCAGCTCTTGTCCCTTTGGCGAATATAGATAGTTGAGATAACCTTTAGCCAGGTTGCGGTTGCCGTCCTTGTCCACATTTTTATCGACAATCGCCACAGATGGCTCGGCCAGAATTGAAATGGAAGGATAGACAATTTGGTATTTGTCTTTACCCAGGCCTTGGGTCGCCAGCAAAGCCTCATTTTCCCACGACAACAGCACATCGCCAATACCCCGCTCGGCAAAAGTGGTCAAAGAACCGCGCGCACCCGAATCCAGTACTTTTACATTGCCATAGAGTTTTTTCACCAAATCGCGTGCTTTGGCATCATTGCCACCTGGCTGTTTTAATGCATAACCCCAAGCGGATAGATAAATCCAGCGCGGTGCGCCGCCAGTTTTCGGATTTGGGGTAATGATCTCTACCCCGGGTTTGGTTAAATCGTTCCAGTCTTTAATATTTTTAGGATTGCCCTTGCGCACCAGAAAAACCACGGTCGAGGTATAAGGAGCAGAATTGTTCGGAAACTGCTTTTGCCAGTTTTTATGAATCAGGCCCGCGTTCACAATCTCATCAATATCGTTAGCAAGAGCCAAGGTGACGATATCGGCTTGCAAACCATCAATCACGGAACGCGCCTGTTTACCCGATCCGCCATGGGATTGCTTGAAATTGATGTCCTGTCCGGTACGTTGCTTCCAGTATGCGCCAAAAGCCTGATTATATTCCTGATAAAACTCACGGGTCGGATCATAAGATACATTCAGGAAATCTTTGGCGGCGAAACTCTGTGCGCTAAACCCTTCAAGCAGTGCCAAAATAGTCGATGTGATTATTCTTTTCATGTGTAACACTCTTATTTAACTTTTATTTAATCCTGAGGTCACTATATGAATCATAAATATTTTTAACAATCATAAACTTATAATATTTTATTGATTAAAAATCGATTTTAGAGATATCCATAAAAATGCTTTAAAATGCAATTTTTACACTAAAAACCTTCAGCATGAATCTGCAAATTATTGTTTTTAATCATCCTTCATGTTTTCTCCATATTTTTTTGGTACAAAGAGCGAAATCTTTATAGGTTTTTTATTATTTTGTAAAAAAGTGTGATGTAGTTCTACTTTTGTATTTTTTTGTGTGGTTAAATGCTAATCACTCATCGGATTAAAACAATATATAAAATTCCAGCACCAGAAAAGGGGGATGTGCAAATGCGCTATACAGCCATTATACAAGCTTTTAGCTTAAGTTTAACTTTAGGATTTATGGCTCAGCTGGGACATGCGGCTGCGATTAAAGGTACTGAATCCAAAATGATGCTGGGCGCTGAAAAATCTTCATTGATTGAAAAAGCCTTGCTACAGCAAAAACAAGGTGGAAATACTTTACGCGCTGATAATGATTTAAAGATTCTGACCGAAATTAAAGTTGCTCCGACTCAAAGCTTCTTTGCCGCTCAAAACCAGAAATTTAGCCGTTTTCTGCAAGTATTTTTTCCACCAAACAACTCTTAATTTAACAGTGAACCTCTTGCCCCTTTAAGAGCTTCCTATCTAGCCTAATCATTTCAATGTTGAATTTAACATTAAGTGATTAGGCTTTTTCGTTATAATAGCCCCCATTCACATTCTGAAAAATATTGGTTATGACTGTCCGTACTCGTATTGCGCCTTCTCCTACCGGCTTTCCACATGTAGGCACTGCTTATATTGCCTTGTTTAACTTATGTTTTGCTAAACAGCACGGCGGTGAATTTATTCTTCGTATTGAAGATACTGACCAACTGCGCTCAACGCCTGAATCTGAAAAAATGATTTTAGATTCATTGCGCTGGTTAGGCTTGAATTGGTCAGAAGGTCCAGATGTGGGCGGTCCACATGCGCCTTACCGTCAGTCTGAACGTATGGGCATCTATAAACAATATGCTTTGGAACTGGTTGAAAAAGGCCACGCCTTCTACTGCTTCGCAACGAGCGAAGAACTCGATCAAATGCGTGCAGAACAGCAAGCGCGCGGTGAAACGCCTCGTTATGACGGTCGTGGTTTATTGTTGTCGCAGGATGAAGTTGAGCGTCGTCTTGCCGCTGGCGAACCACACGTCATCCGTATGAAAGTACCGGCTGAAGGTAGCTGTAAGTTTGACGACATGCTGCGTGGTGAAGTGGAAATTCCTTGGGCGCAAGTGGACATGCAAATCCTGCTGAAAACCGACGGCTTGCCAACTTATCACCTGGCAAACGTGGTCGATGACCATCTGATGCAAATCACTCACGTGATTCGTGGTGAAGAATGGATTCCATCGGCACCGAAACATCAATTGCTTTACCAATACTTTGGCTGGGATATGCCTGTGCTGTGCCACATGCCATTGCTTCGTAACCCGGACAAATCAAAACTGTCTAAGCGTAAGAACCCAACCTCTATCAATTACTACAAAGACATTGGTGTGTTACCGGAAGCCTTGTTGAACTATTTAGGCCGTATGGGCTGGTCAATGCCTGATGAACGTGAAAAATTCACTTTGGCTGAAATGATTGAGCATTTCGACATTAAACGTGTATCCCTTGGCGGTCCGATCTTTGATGTTGAAAAACTCAACTGGCTGAATGGCCAATGGATTAAAGCACTCTCTCCTGCTGAATTGTTAAATACACTTTTGGCATGGAAAGCAGATCGTCAAACTTTAGAAGATATTGCTGCTGCCATTCAGCCGCGGATCAACCTGCTGTCTGAAGCAGTGAACTGGGCCGGTTTTTATTTCAATCAGTTCCCAAGCATCAGCAAAGAACAGTTTGAAAGCAAAAAACTGTCTGAAGAACAGGTTCGTCAAAGCTTGCAGTTTGCCATTTGGCGTTTGGAAAGTCTGTTCACCTGGAACAATGACACGGTAAGCCAAACCTTAATGGACCTGGCCAACCAGATGGAAGTGAAGCTGCGTGACTTCATGCCGACTTTCTTTATTGCCATTGCCGGTTCAACCAGTTCAACTCCAGTGATGCAGTCGATGGTGACGATTGGTCCCGATTTAACCTTCGCGCGTTTACGTCATGCACTGGAAATTGTCGGCGGTCCGAGCAAAAAAGAAGCAAAAGCTTGGGAAAAACTCAATGAAAGCTTAAAATTGCCGAAAAATGATGCAGTTGATCAAGCATAATTGATTTTATAGTTGACGTGTAAGCGCAATAGCCCTAATATTGCGCTCACACAAACTGGGGTCATAGCTCAGTTGGTAGAGCGCTACAATGGCATTGTAGAGGTCAGGAGTTCGATCCTCCTTGACTCCACCAAGTTCCACCTTTTTTTGTGTTGCCTCAATTGTCCCTATCGTCTAGAGGCCTAGGACATCGCCCTTTCACGGCGGTAACCGGGGTTCGAATCCCCGTAGGGACGCCATATTCAAGATTGGCACAATATATTATTATGCTAATCTTATAAAAACCCAAGCATTGCGACTTGGGTTTTTTATTGCCTCATTTTTTTCTAAACTTTTTATTTGCGCTGTTTTTGCTTTCTGCGTCATTCTGATTAAAATAAGCGATAGATTAAAATTATGGAGTTGTAATGCAATACCGTTGCCCGAAATGCCAAAGCCCTAAAATTATGCCTGTCACTCAAGCCGGTAGCCCTGCAGTACGACCTGTAGTTCCTAAGAGTCTCGTCTTTCTTATTCCAGCAGTATTTATTTTATTGCTATTGGTTCTAATTAGCATTGCGATGTGGATTTTTGGCGATGGTGCAGGCTCTACCCTACAAACTGCCACTGTAGTGGTCTTTATTATCTGTATCATCGCCGGTTTCCTGTTTTACCGCGACTTGCCTGATTTTAAAATTTCCATGCAAGGTTTTATGCAATCGCAAAAAAAATGGAAATGTCGTGAATGTAGTCACGAGTGGGAAATCTAAAATAACTTCGATTTCACATCAGCTTTAGTGCTGGTGTGAATCTTGTGGGTGATGCGAATGTTTGCCGTGACCTTCCCGGGGATGACAGGACGACTTCCCCCCACATTCATAATCCTCAATCTGTAGCGTGATTTCAGTAATACCATGTTGATGGCTCAACATCTCCAACGCTTGCTGGTATAACAGATTATGATCCGCCTGCGGTGCATAAAGATGTACCGTCAGGTGAATATTCCTGGAAGTAATGGCCCAAACTTTTAGTTGATGAATATTTTCTACATCCTTTAATGCCAATAAATCATTGCGCAACTGTTCAATATCAATTTCTTCCGGTACCCCTTCCAGCAGAATATTGATACTCTGCTTAAGCAAAATCCAGGTTCTAGGCAAAACCCAAAAGCCAATGAGTACTGCAATAAGGGTATCTACCCACATCCAGCCAGTAAAATAGATGATTGCAGCACCAATAATCACCCCGATTGATCCCACAGCATCACTTAAAACTTCCAGATAGGCCCCTTTAACGTTCAGGCTTTCTGTTGAGCTGGAAAACAAAATCCGCATAGAAATCAGGTTAATGATTAAACCAGTCACTGCCACTATCAACATTCCCATACTTTGAATTTCAGGGGGATGGCTGAAACGCTGATAGGCCTCGAACAGAATATACATCGCCACAATAAACAGCATGGAGGCATTAAACAGGGCCGCCAGAATTTCAAAACGCTGATAACCAAAAGTTCGTTTATCATCTGCCGGCATTTTGCCAATTTTGATTGCCACCAGGGCAATAGCTAAGGCGGCTGCATCGGTAAACATATGGGCCGCATCAGAAAGCAATGCGAGACTTTGCGTAATAAAACCCGCAATGACTTCAATAATAAGAAAAATACTGGTGAGCGCTAGAGCAAAGGTCAGCTTCTTGGCATTCCCCTCCGTTGCTACTGCATGACTATGATCATGTCCATGATGTTCAGACATATTCTCCCCTATACTTTATTTTTTTGATTTTCAGTGTAATAATTCAGCATAACAATATAGTTATAGCCAATAACATGACACTATTGTTGCAATTTAATGATTAAGGGAATTACACTCAAATACACTCATTGCTTTTCCATATCTTATTCTCGAAGATTAAAAAGATAAAAAACAATAATTTATTAATAATTAATACAGAGTGAGTATCAAATGCAAAATCAAATTACAAATAAAAAATATCTAATTTTAAAAAAGGAGATACATTAAAAATATTGGATAAATAGCATTTAATCCGGAGGCAATGAATATGATCATACCTAAAATAAAACAGATTATTTACACTTGGTCAGCTCGACTGGGTTCTAAAATGCGAGCAAAACAAAATCCAGTTTCAGAGGTGCAGTCAGAATATGACCAAGGTCAATATTATGAGAAGTTAGCGCTCGAACATAATCAGACATTCGAACGGTTGTATGCGAATCACCTTACATCAGAAAATAATCCTGCCACCCAGGATAAACGCAATGCTGTCTGGAACTTTTTAAGTGCGGCATTGAAAGGGCATCGCGATTCTCAGTATAAACTCGGCCTATGTTATTTAAATGGTGACTTAGGTTTAGATAAAAATTATACCCATGCTCAAGAATGGCTAGAAAGAGCAGCCAAACAAGGTCATCCGGAGGCCCAAAACACCTTACTGTACAGTTATTCCCAAATTGCATTTTAAATAAAAAACCAGCCCTAAGGCTGGTTTTTCTAACTTCAAATCGGGTATTAACTACCGATTTTGCGATATTTTTGACGCTTCGCCACAAGGTCATCACCATCACGTTTGCGACGGTATTCTTCAAACTCAGTATAATTACCGGTGAAGAATTCAGGTGTTTCACCTTCAAATGATAAAATGTGCGTTGCAATACGATCCAGGAACCAGCGGTCATGCGAGATTACCATTACAGTACCCGGGAAGACCAAAATGGCATCCTCAAGTGCACGCAAGGTTTCGATATCCAAGTCGTTCGATGGTTCATCCAGCAAGATCACGTTGGCGCCCATTTGTAGGATTTTCGCCAGTTGTAAACGGTTACGCTCACCACCTGACAATTGACCGACGCGTTTTTGCTGATCTTGGCCTTTAAAGTTAAAGCGACCGATATAGGCACGAGACGCAATTTCGTAATCGCCAATCTTCAAGATATCTAGACCGCCAGACACTTCTTCCCAAACGGTTTTGTTGTTGTCTAGCGTGTCACGGATCTGACCGACATACGCCACTTTAACCGATTCACCCAGTGTTACCGTACCGGTATCTGGTTGCTGTTCGCCAGTCATCATACGGAAGAGTGTGGTTTTACCCGCGCCGTTTTCACCCACAATACCCACAATTGCAGCAGGTGGTACTGTGAAGGTTAAATCCTTATACAGGGTACGATCACCAAACGATTTGCTGATGCCTTCAACTTCTACAACCTTGTTGCCTAGGCGTGGACCAGGTGGAATGTAGATTTCAGAGGTTTCGTTTCGCTGTTGGAATTCGCGTGAGTTAAGCTCTTCAAAACGCTCCATACGCGCTTTGTTTTTCTTTTGCTGACCTTTGGCATTAGAACGAACCCATTCAAGCTCTTTTTTCAATGCTTTGGCAAAAGATTCTTCCTGCTTGTTCTCTTGCTCTAAACGGGCATTTTTCTGCTCAAGCCAAGAAGAATAGTTACCTTGATACGGAATACCCATACCACGGTCAAGCTCAAGAATCCATTCCGCGACGTTATCCAGGAAGTAACGGTCATGCGTAATCGCGACGATGGTACCCGGGAAGTCTTTCAAGAAACGTTCCAACCAAGATACAGATGAAGCATCTAAATGGTTGGTCGGTTCATCTAGAAGCAACATGTCTGGTTTAGACAGAAGTAAACGGCACAGTGCTACACGACGGCGTTCACCACCTGAAAGCTTAGATACGTCTGCATCCCAAGCTGGCAGGTTTAATGCAGCTGCAGCCTGATCCATCTGGTTAGTCAGATTATGCGCATCCCAAGAATGGATGATTGCTTCCAGTTTTTCTTGTTCTTTGGCAAGTGCATCGAAATCAGCATCTTCCGCTGCATATTCAGCAAATACTTCATCCAGACGTGCCAAAGCATCAAGCGGTTCACGNNTCTTGCTCAAGGTAGCCGATTTTAATACCCGGTTGAGCGCGTGCTTCACCTGAGAAATCTTTATCTACGCCAGCCATAATACGAAGCAAGGTAGATTTACCTGCACCGTTTAAACCAAGCACACCAATTTTAGCACCTGGAAAGAATGATAAAGAGATGTCTTTTAAGATTTCGCGCTTAGGCGGTACCATCTTAGACACACGGTTCATCGTGTAAATATATTGGGCCACGTAGGACTCCTCTATAGAAAAAGCAACATTCGCACTCTAACCAAAGCAGTATGCGAACAAATATTTGGCGGGCATTATACGATGAAAGTGGCAAAAAAATAAGGCATAGCTATCATCTTCAATAGATTGTTACAACTCAGTCGCCGTTCGTTTTTTAAACACCAGCTGACTGACTTTATTTTGCACAAATTTTGCTTAAAATCTTTTAACCTTATAAATAAATAAGATATTTCATTTTATAAATATGCCATTTTATTCACATTCATAAATGCTATATTGATTAAAACTAACTCGCGCAGATGACGTAAACATGACCTATAAAGATGAAACACTGGCTATTCATGCCGGATATAGCCC
>DKLL01000050.1 GCA_002455755.1 Acinetobacter sp. UBA6641 | reverse complement strand
TGAGCGTTTAACGGATAGTCAAGTGCTCAAGGTGGTAAGCACCGCGAATAACGGTGAAATTGCACAGTCAAAAACTGCCTTGCCAAAACTGAAAATGGAACAAACCCGTAAGTATGCCCAGTTGATGATTAATGAACATTCGTCGAATGAGAAAAAAGGCCAGGCTTTGGCAGCTCGTCTAAAATTAAAACCTCAAGCGAGCAACATCAGTACATCATTACAAAATGACAGCGATAAGATGGTGAACAAGTTGAGTCAGTCATCAGCAGTGGATAAAGACTATATGATGAGTCAGGTTGAAGTACATCGTAAAGTTCTGATGACTATTGACAAGCAATTGATNNGTCAGTCAAGAAATTGACTGGCACTTTCTTTTTTGAATTCATGACTGTGTTGCTATGTGGAAAAGTCATTCGCAACCTTTTGCGGCATGAGGTGCGTTGTAGCGCAAGATTAAAAAACGACTGTTGCTGCGACAGATTTGCTCGTTGATAGTGGCTGGCGAGTTTTGCGGTGAAGAGTATTACTCCGCAAGATACCTTTGGTCTTAGCAAGCAATGCTTTTCAGGCCAAAACCAAAGTCACAAATGAGCTTCAAGTGTTTGATTTAAAAAGGTAAGACTCGCCCATGAATGACTGAAAAAATTAAAGAGTCTATTTCAAAACTCCTTAACTGATCAGCATTAAGGCGAGTGAATACTTTTTTCGTCTCATACTCTTTTTAAAAATAACTTCATCGGCATCAAGCTGGAAGATTAAAGGAATTCTTCCAGCACCGAGTTTAAAAACACATGTCCCTGCTCTGTACAAGACAAACGGTTTTGATCTTCGACCATCAACTTCCGTGAACGTAATGACGCTAAAAGCTCATCCAAACTCGCCAAGTCTAAACCTGTGCGTTCAGCATACAGCTGGGCAGCCACGCCCTCATTTAAGCGCAGCGCATTCATCATAAATTCAAACGGCATATCTGCATCTTCAATACGTTTAAACTGAAGATGCTCGGCAGGCACTTTGGCCAAATAGTCCTTCGGCAAACGGGTTTTCTGGAAACGATATACGCCATCAGCTCGTGTCACTTTGCCATGCGCCCCTGCTCCAATTGCCAGATAATCCCCAAACTGCCAGTAATTTAAATTATGTGCCGAGGGCTTTTCCTTACGCCAGGCAGACACTTCATAATTGATAAAGCCATTGGCTTTTAAATATGCCTCGCCCTGCTCCTGAATATCTTCCAGCAGATCTTCAACAGGTAAAACCGGCTGGGTACGGAAAAATACCGTATTCGGTTCAATGGTCAGCTGGTACCAGGACACATGCGTTGCGCCATTTTCTACCGCCAGTTTTAAATCAAGCAAAGCCTGTTCCAAGGTCTGCTCCGGCAGGCCATGCATCAAGTCGACATTGATCCGTTCAAAACCGGCTTCCCGGGCCAAATGAATGGCCTGGATCGCATCATCATTACTGTGAATGCGCCCCAATTTTTTCAGCTGATCGGTATTAAAACTCTGCACACCAATGGACAGACGGTTAATCCCTGCTTTTAAATAACCGGCAAAGGGATCGTGTTCGACAGTTCCCGGATTGGCTTCCAGGGTAATTTCACAGCCATCTTCAAAAGGAATTAAGCTTTTTAACTGACTAAATAACCATGCATAACCTGTGGCTGAAATTAAAGATGGCGTACCCCCACCAATAAATACGCTATGAATTTCACGCCCTTGGACAAAATCAAGCTGGGTTTTAAAGTCTGCAAGCAAAGCCTGTAAATATTCCTGTTCTAAATCTAAAGACAGCTTGCCATCCGGGACTGCATGCGAGTTAAAGTCACAATATGGACACTTACGCACACACCATGGCATATGAATGTATAAAGATAAAGGTACCAGTGCAGGATTTAATTCAGCCAAGGAACAAGCTCGAAATGGGTAAAGGAAGATGCATATTTTAACATGACTGCATCAGGACACTGATAAAATCTCACAATGAATATCGGTACACTAGGAAAAACTACAGAAGAATTAAATTGTTAGAATGATGAAAATATCTGCTCAGCTCTTGTTGTTCATCCCCCTGACACTGGGAATTGGTATCGCACTCACCATCCAAACCGCTATTAATAGCCAGTTAAGAGAATATTTAAATTCACCTTTACAGGCTGCCCTTTTATCTTTTTTGGTTGGTACAATACTGCTTGCCATATTGGTTTTTTTTCAGCCGGTAGGAAAACCAGGTTTTGCTACACTTGTACAACTTCCATGGTATTTATGGTTGGGTGGATTTCTGGGCGTGTATGCGATTAGTCTCAGTATTTATGCCGCACCCAAACTCGGTTTTTTAACGCTGTCCGGTTTGATTATTTTTGGTCAACTCGTTACTTCAATGATTCTGGATCATTTTGGTTTACTGGGCACAGAAAAAACACCCATTAACTGGCAACGCCTGTTAGGTGGCGTGGTGATTTTTATTGGTGTGCTTCTCACTTTACAACGCTAACCCTCATTATTCTAAGCACATGATGAGTAATTTTTGTGTCTCATGTATCGTCGGTTACAACGACCCGTTATGAATTAAAACAACTCTTTCATTTGATGATTCCAATTTTGGTCACTCAATTTTCCCANNATGCAGCGCTGCGTGGCTATTCGGAAGCGCTGGGTCATCCACGTCCCGTGACTGCAATTAGCCTTGGAGCATTAATCGTTCTTGTTCCGCTGAACTTTATTTTTATGTATGGCTGGGGTCCAATTCCTGAACTGGGCAGTGCCGGCTGTGGTTTCGCCACCGCTATTTTGCAATGGCTGATGTTCATTGCACTTGCAGGCTATGTATTTAAAGGTTCTGCCTACAAAAAAACCCAGCCCTTTGCCGCATTTGAAAAAATCGATCCCGACTGGATCAAGCGCATTTTAAAACTCGGTCTTCCGATTGGGCTGGCTATCTTTTTTGAGGTCAGCCTGTTTAGTACCGCAGCCATTGTGCTCAGTCCTTTGGGCGAAACCCTGGTGGCCGCCCACCAGATTGCCATGTCCGTAACCTCGCAGCTCTTTATGATTCCAATGTCGCTGGCGATTGCGCTAACCATTCGTGTGGGCACTTATTATGGGGAAAAAAACTGGCAGGCGATGTACAAGGTGCAATATCTGGGTTTGGCCAGCGGTACTGTTTTTGCCTTTGCCACCATGGCACTCATCTGGTTTTTCCGGCCAGAAATTGTGGCCATTTACACCTCGGATTATGCGGTCACTCAGGTCGCGCTGAATCTGCTGCTATTTGCCATGGCCTATCAGTTGATGGATGCCTGGCAAGTCAGTGCCGCAGGTTGCCTACGCGGCATGCAGGACACCAAAGCTCCAATGTGGATCACCATGATTGCCTATTGGATTGTGGCCTTTCCTATCGGGGTTTATCTGGCACGCTTTACCGACATGCAGGCCGCTGGAGTCTGGGTCGGTTTGATTGTCGGTTTAACCGTAGCCTGTGTCTTGTTATTAACCCGTTTATATAGAATTAACCATCGACTAAAAACCCATTAAAATTTCCTAGACCCATTCCTTTTCCCATGAAAAGGAATGGGATCACCATAAAACAAACATAAAAATAATGATAAATAATTCAGAAATTTATCTAATTAAAAATGTTCTAAGTTCGATGATCTCAGTGTAAAAATGCAGCTTTTAACAATTTAAAGTAGGCAATATCCAGTTTAACGCCTATGATTATTAAAACCCATCTATGATGATCCTGAGGAATATCGCATGGCAAAAACGGCTAGGACCCCCGGTCGTCGCTTCATGAAACTTGCCGGTATGACGGCGAGCATTGCAACTAAAACCGTGTCAAACTCGATTAAAAATTTTAATGCCGATGAAGAACAAAAAAATGCCTCGCGCAGTAAACTTTTTCAGGATATAGGTCTTCAGATTGCGGATACCTTGGGCGAAATGAAAGGTGCGGTCATGAAAGTGGGGCAAATTGCTTCACAATATAAAGACATCTTCCCCCCTNNTTCACAATATAAAGATATCTTCCCGCCAGAGGTGGCCCGTGCCATTAGCAAGTTACAGCGTCAGGCCCCTGCGATGCCTTTTGCTGAAATCAAAGCGCAAGTTGAAAAAGAATTGGGTAAACCCCTCCTGAAAATCTTTAGAAGTTTTGATGAACAGCCTTTTGCCGCAGCCTCGATTGGTCAGGTGCATAAAGCCATCTTGCCGAACGGTCAGCAGGTGGTGGTCAAGGTACAATATCCGGGCGTAGATGAAGCCTGCGAAAGTGACCTGAAACAGGTTCGTCTGGCCTTGCGTTTAATGGGTGTGCTGAAAATTGACCGGAAATTGCAGGATCGTTTATTTAAGGAAATTCAGGAAAGTTTGGATAACGAACTGAATTACCAGATCGAAGCACAAAATCTGGAAGTGGCACGTACCTTCCATGAGACTTTAGACAGCAAGATTATTATCCCGCAGGTTTATAAAGATTATTCTTCGCGTCATATTTTAACCTTAAGCCTGGAACAGGGCGAAAGCATCGAAACTGCCAGCACCTGGTCTCAAGACACTCGCAATGAACTGGGACGCCGTTTATTCCGTGCTATTGGTCAGGAAATTTTCTATCTGAAACGGTTCCACTGTGACCCGCATCCGGGCAATTTTGCCTTCCGTGAAGATGGTACTGTCATTATTTACGATTACGGCGGTGTCAAAACACTGTCGATTGAAATTGTCTCCAATTTCAAGACCCTGATTAATGCTGCCCGTGAAGGTAATATTGCCGAAATGGAACAGAAGCTGGATGATCTTCATTCTCTTACCACACAAGGCAAGTTCCCGGAAGAGCTGTATCGTCAGTGGCTGGAAGTGTTGATGCGCCCTCTCACCACGCATTACGATTTTGCCGAAAACTCTGCCCATCATGATGGGATTGAGCTGCTCAAACCGTCGTTAAAATACTGGGATGTGTTTAAGCCCTCTCCTGATACCTTGATGGTCAACCGCACGGTTTCTGGACATTACTGCAATTTAATTCATTTAAAAGTGAATGATAATCTGAGTGATGTATTTGAAGAGCTGGTACCGCCTCGCGTCTAATGAACCAATGAAAAACCCGGTTAACAAATTGTCACCGGATTTTATTTGAATATTTATTTGTTATGTTATAACATTTCTAAATAGTTAAAATATACAATGGAGAAAGGTATGCGTCCAGATATCCACCCAGACTATCAACAAGTGCTGTTCCACGACACCAATGCTGATGTCTATTTTATTATTGGTAGTACTTTAAAGCCTACCCAAACACGTGAATATGAAGGCCAGACTTATCCTTATGTGACTCTGGATATTTCCAGTGCCTCTCATCCGTTTTATACCGGTGAGCAGCGTCAAACCAGCAATGAAGGCCGTGTAGCAAGTTTCAATAAACGTTTCGCGCGTTTCAAACGCTAACAGTAACTTCATATTGTTTTAAGATTTCAACGTTAATCTTAAGACTTGCAAAGCCCAAGCACTCTCCTCCAGCTTGGGCTTCTTTTTATATTCTTTTTAAAAGTAACTAGCTGCTATCGGGTGTGTAATAACCATTGAAACAGATAAAAACCCAATGCTAAAACGAGAACACCCGTAATCACACTGGAAATGACATAGCCTGAAGCCAGTGCAATTTGACCATGCTTGAGCAATTGAAAGGTTTCCAGACCAAAACTGGAAAAAGTGGTGAAACCGCCTAAAATGCCCACCATCAGGAACAGGCGTGCTTCATTTTGCAAAACCGGAAATGTCTGGCTATAGGCAAAGAAAATACCTGCCATTAAACAGCCAATGATATTGACCCACCAGGTGGTCCACGGAAATCCGCTGGTCTGTTTAAATAGAAAGACCCCTGCGCCATAACGCAAACTTGCGCCCACCGCTCCACCTAAAGCTACCAGTAGCCAGTTCATATCTGTTCCAGTTGGGTTGAATTGAAGATCAAGATGATATAAATCTTTTGTTCACTATAGCGTATAAATGAGCTGAAATACTAATGAAATGACGCAGTAAAAATTGTTATAGTCACGTGGTTTTTAAACTTTTTCTATGAATTGAGGAAATTATGGCTCAGGATTTATTGGCACAGCTTCAGGCAGGTGAAATCAAATTTGCAGACGTGATTGCATATATTGATGCACGTTATCAGCATACCCCGACAGCTTTTCAAAACGGCAAACAGGCCAATGCTGCGACCGAAAACCAAGGCAGTGCCAAAGTATTTTCTTTTGCCAAACTCAATGGTCTAGACCAGACTCAAACCTTAAGTCTATTTGCTGAGCATTATGCAGCGGTACTGGCAACCCCTGAAGCCACAGATCACCAGAACATTCGCCAGTTTATGCAAAATGGCTGGGATGGTATTCAGTTTGACGGTCAGGCTTTAACTGCAAAATAACCTTTCTTTATAAAAAACCTTATTATTAACAAGGTTTTTTACTCTCTTGATGACCCGAAACTTTATTTAAACAAGCTTCAGATACGCGAGTGTGGCAGGGATGCCACANNCTTAAAACTGGCTCAGGATGTTGTGTATGGGTAACAAAGGCTTTTGCATACTTTTGGCCTGTCAAAAGTAGGATTAAAGCCTGCACAAAGTACTTTTAACTTTTAAAAGAAAAACGAGGCAGTGCCAACAGCAAGCTTCAAACAAATATTAAATCAAGAAACCCTAACCCGACAACGCCATTCATCAATCGGATTCTGTTCCCACGATCGGCCATGTTTCACGTGAATCCATTCTTCACCGGGTTGCAGGGCAGTAAATATAAACTGTTTTTGTCCACCCATACCCGCCATCGGCTGCTGGCTTTTTGTTTGATCTTGCCGATAAATTTCTTCAACTTTCAAGATATGCTGCGGCTCGGCCACTTGCCAGATGTAACCTGTAGTCGGATTCTCTGGCAAGCTGAGTTCCAGCGTTTGACCCACGTTCATTTCCAGCAAAGTTGGACATTGCTGCTTCAACGAATAAACATGGGTTTTTCCATCTACCGTTGGACTCATACTGCTACACCCAGCCCCTAACAAGCACAATATTGCAGTCAAACCTGCCGCTAAAATTTTCATGAACTGACCCGTTTGCCTATCTGGTTATAAACAGAGAATTAACCTTTGACTCGTTCAATCCATTCAATCGAACTGACACGGAACAGTTCACACGCGCCATCACCGGTATCGGTTGGAGTTAAAGATGAAGTCCAGACCAGATTCTTGTCTTTAATTTCTACCAACTCGCCTTTTAGACGGACCAAATCACCACGTTTAACATGTTTAATTTGTTTGGCAATTTGAGGATTGGCAGGAATAATGTGCATATTCGACACCATCTGCATGGCTTGATCGGCAGGTACTGGTAAGCGATCGATCTTCCAGTTTAAATAGCGATCATACTGGTTTACCGAGATATGCCGTGCAATTTCAGGCTCGGCAAACAGCCCCCAACTCACGGCATAATCAATCGGTGAGAACTTGGCCTGCTCATCGCTGGTATAAATTTTCGAGCCTAGAATACGAAAATCGCCTTTAAAAGATTGCAGCTTTCTAATTGACTGTTCTTTAGATACTGGAGCCAGACCCTTTGCAATATTATGATCGACAGAGGCACTCGCACTCATTTGCATCATGCTGGCTGCAAGCAAAGTACTGAATAATATTGGTCTAATCATCTTTCTGCCCCTAACAAATTTCTTGATTTCTATACTAATTTTAAATGAGTAAGCTTAAATAACTATATGGACTTAGTAACAGTATAGATATATTCAGTCACTTTTTTGTCTTATTGGCTAAGCAGAATGTTGGTTAAACTAAGGGGATATAAAGCAAGAAAAATTAAGTGACAATGATTTATAAATTTTACCAGCAACATATTTTTCCGCATTTGCTCAATCAAGTGATGCAAACCCCTAGCCTTATGGATCTGCGTCGCGAAATACTCTTACCTATTACAGGTGAAGTGCTGGAAATTGGCTTTGGTACCGGGGTGAATCTGCCTTTTTATCAAAATGTCGATACGCTCTACGCACTGGAACCGAATGCCGATATTTATCAGCTGGCGATTAAACGCGTGCACGAAAGTGCCATTCATGTACAGCATGTTCAGGCCAGTGCAGAAAAACTGCCTTTTGCCGACAATAGCATCGAGCATATAGTCAGTACCTGGACGCTTTGCAGTATTGAGCAGCTGGATCAGGCTCTGGCGGAATTGCATCGCGTGCTCAAGCCCGGCGGAACCTTGCATCTGGTCGAACATGTGCTGTCTGACCGTCCTACGCTGCAACATCTGCAAAACCTGCTGACGCCTGTTCAAAAACGTCTTGCCGATGGCTGTCATCTGAACCGCAATATTGAACAGGCTTTGCTGGAGGCACATTTCAGCTTTACAGAAAAACATTACCTAGATGCGGCCGGTATTCCTAAAATTGCCCGGCGCATGTTGTTTGCCCGTGCGCAAAAACAATAACCGAGCTGAGTTCGACAAGAAATGTGATACTCGAAAACGTCATCTGCAACCTGCGTAGTGTAAAAAAGACAATGTTTCTGCGATATATTTTAATAAATCCAACAAGATAACAGAACTTTTAGTGAGCAGAACTGCTTCCTAAGATGGGTTTTTGCGGAGCTTTCAGCTTCTCACTTTCCCAAATGAGAAATCTGTTTCGCAAGATAGGGCGAGCCGCAGGCTGATCCTGAAATTGGGTGAGAACTTGGCAAGACTCCGCCAGGAATAATTTTTCCAAAAAATTATAAAACTATTTAAGTCGAACCCAGATTAACTGAAATGCAATGGCATGGATTTATACCGCCATCTTAATCATCAAAATCAATGCGCACCGTTTCAAAACGTACCCGTCCTTCCCTTATGGCCTGGGCAATCGCCTGTTGCCCTTTGGTCAGGCGAGCGCCACCACTTTTAATGTCTATCAGCACCACCTCGATATCTTCCGGGCTTCCTTCACCATCGCGCAGGTCGGTATAGCCATCAAAAACCACATAATCGACCGGATCACCCAGAAATTTGGCATCACTGGGCAAGTACTGAAATTCAGGCATAATCGGAGCAAGTTGCTCGGCCATCTTACCTTTCAGCACCGCACGACTGGTATTGACACTACGTTTTTGGGCCTGGGCCAAAGCCTGTTGATGTTCCAGTTCCAGTTCGGCAATGTACTGTTCATACTCTGCCTTGACGCGTCCATTACGGGTATTGCTTAAAATCATGGTGGTGAGCACCACCCCAAAACATGCCCCAATCAGCATGGCCATCCAAATGGACATTATTATTCCTTAATTGCAAAAATTACCGCTACTTATGCCTTTAGACTTTTGTCAGGAGTCATCTTCATCACATCAAACAATGATATGCTAGGACTGAGTAGAATAAAATCGTTAGGGTCATGAAAACTATCTTAATTGCCAATCAAAAAGGTGGATGTGGTAAAACCATTACTGCAATTAGTCTTGCTGCCGCGTTGGCGCAAAAAGGATATAAAGTTGCACTTGCCGATGCTGACAATCAGAAATCTGCCTTGCAGTGGCTTAAACAGCGCCCGGAAGATGCGGCGCCCATTCAAGGTCTGGACTGGCGTCAGGAAAAATCCATTGGCGATGTGCCTAAAAATATTGAATATCTGATTGTAGACGCCCCTGGGGCTTTATCTGGGGAACATGCCGAACAGTTGATTAGTGAAGCACAAGCCATTATTACCCCATTGCAGCCTTCCTTTTTTGATACTGAAAGTACCCGCCGTTTTCTGAAACATTTACAGGATATTAAGCGCATCCGCAAAGGTAAGGTGCAGATTTTACTGCTCGCTAACCGGGTTAAAGCCAACAGTGCCAGCTCCAAGGATATACAGGATTTTTTCCAGAAAATTGAACAGCAGCCGGTGGCCTGGATTTCTGAACGAACCGCCTATGCCCAGCTTGCCATGCATGGACTCAGCATTTTTGATAAAACCCAAAAAAATTATTTGGTCATGCAGGAGCAATGGCAACCGCTGTTAAATGCAATTGTTGATGATCCCAGTGCCTGGTTTTAACTAGCTTCAATTGATATCGCGAAAACATGAGTATAGAAACGTGCAATAAATATTCATCACAACTTACCCAGCTCTCGTTCTCGGGAGCTTTTTTTTCGGTTAAGATGAACTCCGAACTTAGGAATAGTCAGTGAATTCAGTGCAACATTACGCGCCCACATTACAAAAGGTTTTACTATTTGGACTGTTTTTTGTCCTGATGTATTTGAGTTTTCATGTGCTCAAATATTTTATTGTACCTGTGGTTTGGGCGGCAATCATTGCCTATGTCACCTGGCCGCTGTATCAGTCGGTATTACGCATGTGTGGACAGCGTCCTACCCTGAGTGCCACAGTGATGATTCTTTCTGTGGTTTTAGTTCTGGGCTTACCGATTATTTTTGCAATTTTCATGTTGCAACATGAAGGAAGAAACCTGTATTACGAATTACAGAAACAGGTCTTTTCCGGTCATCTGAATGTGCCTGACTTTGTTCGGCAGCTGCCTTTTATTGGCAAAGAAATTTCACGTACCTTAAGAGAAATTAACCAGGACCCGAACAGCATTATCCAGTCAGTATCACTCTGGATTCAAAGCCACCTGAATTACGGCAAAATTGTACTGAACGAAGTCAGTAAAAATATTATCAAGCTCTGCTTTGCCGTGATGTCATTATTTTTCTTCTACCGTGATGGTCACACCATTTTAAATCAGGTCAGCAAAGCCCTGGAAATGGTGATCGGTCCACGTATCCATCATTATATTGCCACCATTTCCGATACTACCCGTGCCGTGGTCTATGGCGTTGGATTGACAGCCATTGCTCAGTCGATACTGGCAGGCATCAGCTATTTTGTTGCCGGTGTACCCAATCCGATGGTGCTGACGATTATTACCTTCCTGCTCGCCCTGATTCCTTTTGGACCTCCAGTGGCCTATACCTCTATTTCTCTGTGGTTATTTTCTCAGGGACAAACCATTGAAGCCATTGGAGTGATGGCATGGGGCGTGTGCATCGTCAGCACCGCAGATAACGTGATTCGTCCACTGGTGATTTCCGGGGCCACCCAGATTCCTTTTCTGTTAATTATGTTTGGTGTGCTTGGCGGCCTGGCCAGCTTTGGTATGGTGGGATTATTTGTCGGTCCGGTTATTCTGGCAGTATTACTGGCCATCTGGCGTGAATGGCTGCATGAAACCAACGAAACTGAAGGCTTGATGATGCCTAAAGCTACACTTGCCCATGATATTGATAATGACAACCATCATCCTGATTAAGCTGACAAGCCTAAGTTAAGAAACCTATACATTCCAATACTTAAATCCCATGGTCTTGTGTGGATTACTTTGTTTCAATGGTGCCAATTATAAGAACATCTGGATGCTTCTGGTTATGAAAACACTATTCAAACAAAGTGCAATGGCAACATTGGGTGCAATATTCTTGGCCGGTTGTACCGGCACCATGCCCATAGATGAACATAAAGGTCACCGTGTAACGGTCAATGCCGTAACCGCACAGGGTATCGGTAATAAGATCGGAACAGTAGAATTACTGGATAGCCCGTCTGGTCTGGTCATCAATACCAATTTACGCGACCTGCCACCTGGTCCTCACGGTTTTCATATTCATGAAAAAGGTTTCTGTGGCCCAGCCGAAAAAGATGGCAAAATGGGTGCAGCTCTTGCGGCTGGCGGACATTTCAACCCAAATCAGGCACCGCATCACGGTACCCCTCTTACTGGTCATCTGGGTGATTTACCCTTGATCACCGCAGATGCTTCAGGCAAATCCCAAGAACATCTGGTTGCCCCTCGTTTAAAACTGGCTGATGTTCAAGGTC
>DKLL01000018.1 GCA_002455755.1 Acinetobacter sp. UBA6641 | reverse complement strand
CTTCAAATGCTAATCTAAGAATGAAATATAAACTAGAACCGGCAGTAGGTCAAAATTCAATTATCGTGATTTGTAACTAATTTTTCAGATAATTTAAAAGATGTTATAGGTTGTTGCTATTTTATTACGGGCAGTGGTTTCTCTAATAGAAATAGGGCATAAATAGATCAAGCAGAATAAATCAAGCAGCGTGTTTTTTGATAGGAATTAAAAAAACCACTAAGGAGTGGCTTTTAAGTCAAATGTATTAGGAGGATAGCATCATCTTATGAATTCGGACCATCAACACGTTCAATGTTTACTTTCGCAGTACCTGCATTAGTGATACCTAATTGTTTTGCAGCACCATAAGATAAATCTAGAACTCGGTTGCCATGAAATGGACCACGGTCATTTACTTTTACAACTACGCTTTTACCATTGTTTTTATTGGTTACGCGAATATAGCAGTTCAATGGCAGGCTACGATGTGCTGCAGTCATGGCATTCATGTCAAAGGTTTCACCACTTGCTGTTTTACGGCCATGGAATTGGCGACCGTACCAAGATGCTGCACCCGTTTGGCTAAATTTACGAACTGTATTTGAAGCAACTGTATTGAGTTTTTCAATCACTGAAGGCTCATCTTCAGGAATTTCAATTTTTGCTGCAATCGTTTGACGACGGATTTTATCGCCAGAACGTTCAGTGATTGAAAGACTGTTTAGATTTGAAAAGTGCGAATTAAACTTTTGAGCATCTTTGTTTAATACACGAGTGGCCAAGCGAGAGTTGTCATTATCTGTATTAAATGATGACTGAACCAATTCCGCTTGAGACTGACTCAGGGCAAAACTGGTGGTTAACGCTAAAATATACTTAATCGATGAATGCATTATTAAACTCCTAAAGACTACTACTTTTTATTTCAATTAAGCGATTGAAATGCAAGCGGTCTAGTCTGTTAATTCTCTTTTGCAACTACATTTGACGAGATGGATAATATTCATGCCACGCTAAAGCTGTCTACTTTTTAATTAAAATAATTACAAAAAGAGCAGAAATGCATCGTTTTTTGATCAAAATATAACCAATATTGTAACATTTTGTTTAAAAGATCCAATTAGTGAACAATTTTGCAAAAAAAAATCTTGACTTTATTGTTTTTTGGTAAAAACCAGCCTTAACGACTGGCAATTTCAGTCCCTAATTGCCATACAGCTGTGGCATACATTCGACTTTTGTTATACGTGGTAATGACCTGAAAATTTGGATAGGTAATATAGTAAATAGGTCCATAACTATCTTGAAGTTGAATAATATTTACCATATCCAGATCATCAATCTTCACCAGTGGATTGGTAGGTGAGATGCCCTGATTTTTTAAAGCTCCATAGGGGGTTGGCTGTTCTAAATCCTTGGCAATAATAGAAGTGGGAGTGTTGCCGGTATAGCGGGCAGCAAAGCCGATGGGCTGATTACGTTGCCATCCGTGTTGGGCTAAATAATTGGCAATAGAACCGATGGCATCTACAGCAGAACCTCTTAAGTCAATATGTCCATTGGCATCATAGTCCACACCCATTCTGGTAATGTTGCTCGGCATGAATTGAGGATAACCAATTGCGCCCGCATAAGAACCTACTACCGAGCTGGCGGGTACTCCATCTTTATAGGTCCACGCAATCAGTGCAGCGAGTTCATCCTGAAAATACTGGGCCCGGCGCTCATAGCCGAAGCCTAAGGTCGCCAGAGCGTCACGAGTGATGAAATTGCCCTTATTGGCACCAAAACCGGTTTCTACCCCTAAAATCCCTAAAATGATCGATTGTGGCACACCAAACTGCTGTTCAGCGCGATTTAAGGTATCTGCATATTGAGCTTTGAAACGAACGCCACGCTGAATGGTGCTTTCAGCCATAAAATTGGTTTTATATTCATACCAGGGCTTACTTTCACCTGGACGGTTCATGATATTGATAATATTAGGCAGGTTTTTTGAACCATTCATGGCCCAGTCGACCTGTTCTGCACTCAAGCCATAAGTTTGCATGGTTTTTTGTTTAAAGCTGTTATAGCTAGGATGGCTGTAGAAATCGTTGGCTTGACAGAAACTGGTGATGGAAAGTGCACCGAGAAGTAAAGGAAGACGTTTAATGCTGTTATAAAAGTTGATACTTAACATATTACTCAAAGTTCCAAAAACATAATCAGTGTGTAAATCGACATCACGACGCTAAAAGACTGCATTGCATATATAGTTATCAAAAATCCATCTCATGAAAGATAACGGAATTTTTCAAGCGCTTAAGATAGCATTGACTGAGGCTGTATCTACACGTACATATACAAAAAAAGACAAAGAGCATTACTTTGTGCATAAATCTGTCTATTTGAAACGGCTATCAAAGCTGTACTTGGCATTCTCATCAAAACGGCCATAAATTAAGGATCAGTCCGTTCTAACCGATCAAGCCAGATTCTTGATACCGTTTGCAATGATACGGTTTATCTAGGCTGTGGATAAGAAGTTTCATAGCGATTTTGCTGTTTCAGGCGGTGTTTGCCTGAAAAACCATCAAAATATTTTGTCTGGTTGGAGGGGATGGGATGGTGAGCAAATCATCGCATATTTAACCCTGAGACAAATTCGAGATTCTGTTTTACTTCTATGTAAAATTGGAAAAAAACTATTTGAAGAAAAAATCTGACGACATCTATGATTTTCTGGCTGTATTTAAAAATTCAGAAATTTCCCTGCCGGACAACAAGCATAAAAGTTCATCTATTGAATTTTTTCTTGATTTTTATTGCTAAAAAAAGATGAAAGAGATAAAAATTTAGAACCGAAAAATGATTTAAAAAAAGTCCATCGATGCGGATTTAATTTTCCTCATTATTTTCATACACAAACTTTTATTAGATAAAAATTATTCACACAAAAATGGAAGAGTGGGTAGAGAAGAATGAATATGCTGTTTCTAAAGTTCATGTAAAAGACAATAAATCTTTAAATTTTATCCAGATAGGTAGCGATAAAGACAATGGTGCTTCTCTCATTATTTGTGAATAAAATTTCGCAATAAAAAACCTGGCTATTACCAGGTTTTTTATTGTACTAAAAGTGCTTAAGGATGAAATAAGGTATCGTGATATTCGGCCAGCACCAATAACTCATCTTTATTGAGATGTGGAATAATTTTCTCCACAGCAATATGAACCGCTTTAATTACTGCAGCAGAACCCAGATCTGCAGCTTTACGCTTGATCATGCCTAAATCGAGAGTCTTGTTAAAGTCATTCATGAAATGACGTACAGTTGCTTCAGCAAACTGTTTATATGATTCAGTTAAAGCTGCTTTATTGATTTCATTACCTGCCTTAATTTCGGCAAAACTATTTTTAAGATTGGTGACTAGGCTGCTATCTAATGACTCACCTACGCGAAAATTACCTGCTGCGTCTTTAAACAGGCTTTTTTCTGAAAACTCAATTGACTGTTTTACTACATCATTGGAGGACTTGCCCAACAACTGTTTCAATAAAACCGCAACGGTTGATTTGACATAGCCGGCCAGTTTTTCAGCCGTATCACGTTTATCACTGGCTGGAAAACGACGCACAAGCTCGGTCAAAATGCTATCAATGATTTCTTCATTAATCAGCAATGCTGTTTTGTCACGCAATGGGTAAAGTGGTTCGCTGGAATTTTTCTTTTCCTGAGCGGTTTGAATACTTGTTAATAATTCCGCAGAAGGAATAAAACCAAAAAATGGCATGTTAAAAAACCTCAATATTCTTCATTTTATTGTCGCGCCAAACGAATGGGGCGAGGCATCCATGTCGCATCGGATACACGGCAGGGGTTGATGTCTAATCCACCACGACGTGTATAGGTTGCATATACCATCAGTTTTTCAGGCTCAAGATTTTGCCAGATATCGGCAAACATCTGTTCCACACATTGTTCGTGGAAACCATTATGCTGACGGTAAGAAATAATATAAGCTAAAATGCTGCGATAACAAGGCTTTTTGCCACGATATCGAATAAAAACCGTACCCCAGTCGGGTTGACCGGTGACTGGACAGTTACTGCGTAACAGATGTGAGTACAGTTGCACTTCAACTGCTTCACTATTTTCTGTATCTAATTTTAATAAGCTTGCATCTGGGTGGTTCTCTAAGCGAACAGGGCTTAAATCATCAATACAGATCCCTTCTGGTTTGGTAATATCCAGATCATCGGCCTGGAATAAAGTCAGCGTGACCGGTGCGCCTGCTGCTGCAGATAAATCTTTTTCAACCGTCGCAATAAATGCTTCTTTTGAATCAAATTGGGTAAAGTTCATACTATTAAAGTAGAGCTTTAAGGATTTTGATTCGATCAGGTTAGGTGAAGATGCCGGCAAGGTGATACGGCCAATCGCCACCTGTGGAATACCGGCAGCATTGAGCCAGGAAATTTCAAAAACATGCCACCAGTCTTNNGGAAACAGAATATCGGGTTGATATTCTGTTGGATAATTGGTGTCTTTACCTAATAGAGAATGTTCTACACTCATTATTCACGCATTCCTGAACCACGAGAAAGTAAATAGTACGCTATACCGTAAAGTACGGCACAACATAAGGTAATAACAGTCAATGAAATGGACACATTGACATCGCTATGACCTAAAATGCCGAAACGGAAGGCATTGACCATATATACGATCGGGTTAATTAAAGAGAGATTTTGCCAAAACGGACTTAAAGCACTAATGGCATAGAATACACCACCTAAATACGTCAGTGGAGTCAGTACAAAAGTGGGGATAATTGAAATATCATCAAATGATTTGGCATATACGGCATTAATCAGCCCGCCAAGTGAAAACAACAACGAGGTAATTAAAACGGTATAGATCGTCACAAACCAGTTGGTAATATAGAGGTCAGTAAAGAACAGGCTCATGGCAGTCACAATAATGCCCACCAACACACCTCGATAGACGCCACCAATCACATAACCCCAAAGAATCATATGCAGGGGCACGGGACTCATGATCAGTTCTTCGATGCTTTTTTGAAATTTTGCACTAAAGAAACTGGAAGATACGTTGGCATAACTGTTGGTAATCACCGCCATCATAATCAGGCCGGGCACAATAAACTGCATGTAGCTGAAGCCCCCCATTTCACCAATGCGCGATCCGACCAGATTCCCAAAGATCACAAAGTACAGACTCATGGTAATGGCAGGCGGCAATAAGGTTTGTGGCCAGATGCGCATAAAGCGGCGTACTTCTTTATGTACCAGAGTGTAGAGCGCAACACTGAGTTGATTAAAGTTCATTGCGCAGCTCCTTCAAGGTTTTTTTCCACCATTTTCACAAACAGCTCTTCCAGGCGGTTCGATTTATTACGCATACTGCGTACCTGAATGCCTTGCGCTTCGAGTAGCTGGAACAGTTCATTTAATGTATGCGCCTTGTCCATGGTCACTTCTAAAGTGACAGGATCGATTAAATTAAAACGAACGCCGATAATTTCAAGATGCAGTGGTTGAATGGGTTCGACCAGATCGAAAATGAAAGATTCTTCACTCAGCTGGTTCAAGAAAGATTTCATGCTGGTATCTTCCTTAATCACACCACGGTCGATAATGGCAATGCGACGACATAGCATTTCAGCTTCTTCTAGATAATGCGTAGTCAGAATAATGGACGTACCTTTTTCGTTCATTTCGGTGAGGAAGTCCCACATGGAACGGCGCAGTTCAATATCCACACCGGCAGTCGGTTCATCTAAAATGAGCAGCCGAGGTTGATGCATCATGGCACGCGCGATCNNAATACCGTAATAGCCGGCTTGAGTCACCAAAATATCAAAGGTTTTTTCAAACTGACCAAAGTTAAATTCTTGTGGCACGACGCCCAGGCATTGTTTTGCTGCGGAAGGATGGGTATCGAGGTTATGGCCAAAAATTTCCACTGTACCGGAGGTTTTTTTTGTTAGTGAGCTAATGATGCTGATGGTGGTTGATTTACCTGCACCATTTGGACCAAGGAGGGCATAAAACTCACCTTCAGGTACCGTTAGGTTGATTCCTTTTAGTGCTTGAAAACCGTTACGATAGGTTTTGGATACGTCCCTCAAGGTCAATGCATCAGTCATGAAATTCTCACCGGATGAATAATAGGAGTATTGTGAGTGATCTTGCTGAATAAACCAAGTAAATAAGCAGGAATTGTCTGTTGCAATAATAGAACATTGCTCAAAGTATAAGCACAAAAATTGATGACTTATAGATAGTTGCTTTACCTTACGGTTTTTTTTGTTATGATGTGCATCGCGCGCTCATAGCTCAACTGGATAGAGTACAGGTCTCCGAAGCCTGTGGCGTGGGTTCGAGTCCCGCTGAGCGCACCATTTTCTTGTTTGATCACATCCGACTTAATCCAAATATTATTAAAAATTAATAACTTATATTTGTCTATTGTCCGATAATGTCCGAAGGCGTTTTAGGATACCGCAAGTTTTTACGGTACATCCTGTTTCTTGAAAAAATATACCGTAAAAAAATGCCTAAACTCGTTATCAGTCTTACAGACTCAAAAATTAAATCTGCAATATCAATGCAAAAGAAATCATTTGAAAAAAATATTAAGCTTTCAGATGGTGGTGGCCTTTATCTGTTATTAGATAAAAAAGGCGGGGCATACTGGCGTTTTGATTATATTCGCCCAATTACAAAGAAAAGAGCCACTATTGCTATTGGTGTGTATCCAAGCTGTACATTGGCATCAGCACGTGCAAAAAGAAGTGAGTTCAGAGAGCAGCTTGCTCAGAATATTGATCCTACCATTCAGAAAAAGCGTGAAGATGAAACAACCCAATATAAAAAAATACTTTCAAGGTGATTGCAGATGAATACCGTAAAACTGAAGAGTTAGAGCCGAGTACTCAACGAAGGAATCAATTTGTCTGGGATAAGTTGTATGCGGCAATCGGTGATAAGCTGATTACCGATATAACGCCTACACAGATATTAGAAGTTTGTCGCATCTACGAAAGACAAGGAAAGACAGATTCAGCTAAACGAATGAGAAGCAAAGCGTCGCAAGTTTTTCGTTATGCAATTGCTTTAGGCTTATGTCAGTTCAATGTTGCTGATCAGATTAGTGGGATTTTGAAGGTAGGGAAAACCAAGCACAGGGCTGCAATTACGGATGAACAGCAGTTAGGACAGCTGCTTAGAAATATAAATGAAAACATTGGGCGTGGAGATATAGCCATTGATTATGCGGTGAAAATTTTACCCCATGTATTCGTGCGTCCTGGGGAGCTGCGATCAGCAAAGTGGGCTGATATAGATTTTGAAAATAAAACATGGAGCTATACACCGCCAAAAACTAAGAATCAGACTGCTTTACAGCATATTGTCCCTTTATCCCATCAAGTATTAAGGATGTTCCAAGAATTGAATTAGATCACGGGACATACAGAATATTGTTTCGTATCTATGCGGGATAAAAGCAAAACTATCAGTGAATCGACTATTAACAAGCGCTTGAAGCAATATGGCTTTGAAAATGGAGAAACGACAGGGCATGGATTCCGAGCAACTGCCAGAACCTTATTGGATGAAGTTTTAAAGTTTCCTATCGAACGTATCGAGCAGCAGTTAGCTCATCAGGTGCGTGATATGCATGGGCGAGCATATAACCGTACAAAATATTTGGAAGAGCGGACGGTAATGATGCAAGCCTGGTCTGATTATTTGGATCAATTAACGCATAAAAATGCAGAGTAATTAATTTAATACATATTAGTGAGTTGTAGTTTCAGTTAAGTTGCCACCATCTCTACCTAATCTTGATAAAATAGTTCAGTGAATTTTCGGGTCTAATAGAAAATAAAATAGAAAAAATCTTAGAAGTTGAAAAATTAGGTAGGAGCTTTTTAGTTAAACTTTATACCCTTATGTGACTTTTTGAATAAAAAATAAAATTAATTTAGATATTTACATAAGTTAAGTATTTTGAAAAAATACCACATAATTTGTTTCACAATATTATAATTTTTATGCAAATTTTAAGACTTAATAAAATTACTTTTGCTATTTGTTTTGCAATTTGGGGTACAGCAACGGGTGCAGCAGAATTGACAAATTTTGATGCAGACCAACAGATCAGACAACAACAGCGTACAGAGGTGCTTGATAAGCAACTGCAACCCGAACCATCAGTACAGAGTGGTTTAGAAAAACAATTACAGGTTCAGCCACAATTACACTATTTACAATCAAATAGTGAAGAAGTTTGTTTCAATATTAAAAAATTTATATTGTTTGGTGACGATGCTCGTCAATTTACCTTTGCAATGCGTCCGGTCATTCAGGGCGAACACAATTTAATTGGCCGCTGCATTGGTGTGAAAGGTTTAAATCAGGCATTAGATCTAATTCAAAACCGAATCATCGGCCGCGGCTATGTCACCACACGCGTACTGCTGCCGCAGCAAAATATTGCCTCTGGCGAAATTCAGCTGCAGGTCATTGCTGGTAAAGTTGACCAAATTCAATTCGCAGCTGGCACCTCCAAGCGCGCACATAAATTCAATGCGTTGCCAGTGAAGTCAGGCGATATTTTAAATGTACGCGATATTGAACAAGGCTTAGAAAACTTTAAGCGTGTGCCGACCGTAGAGGCGGATTTTAAAATTCAGCCCGCTGCACAGCGCAGCGAACCGGGCTACAGCGACTTGGAACTGGCATGGCAGCAGTCAAAGCCCTACCGCATTCATTTAGGCATAGATGACGCCGGTTCAGAATCGACAGGCAAATACCAAGGCACGGCAACCCTGTCTTTAGACCATCTTTTAACAGCGAATGATTTATTCTTTGCCAGCTATAACCATGATTTGGGCGGCGAGGATTCTGGTAAGCGCGGCACAGAGGGCTATTACCTCAGTTACAGCATACCGCTGAATTATTGGCTGCTCAGCACGAGCTTAAGCCAGTCAGATTATCATCAAACTGTGGCCGGCGCCAATCAAAGCTATGAATATAGCGGCGAAAGCAGGCTGGTCAGCGCAGACTTATCCCGTGTGATTTACCGTGATGCGCACCGTAAAATCACGGCCTCTGTTGGCGGCTGGGCGCGTGAATCAAAAAACTTTATTGAAGATGTCGAAGTGGAAGTGCAGCGCCGCCAAACAGCTGGTTGGCAGGCCAGCTTGGCGCATACCGAATATCTCTCCAATGCAACGCTGAATGGTTTAGTAACCTATAAACGCGGCACGGGTGCATTTTCAGCGATGGCAGCGCCAGAAGAACAGTTTGGTGAAGCCTATACGCATGTCGGTATTTGGCAAGGCAATGCCAGCCTGCAAGTGCCGTTCAAAGCAGGCAATCAAAACCTGCAGTATTTAGCGGAATGGCGCATGCAGCACAGCCAAAAACCGCTGACCCCGCAAGACCGTTTTTCAATTGGCAACCGCTATACCGTGCGCGGTTTTGACGGTGAACAGACCTTAATGGCAGACAACGGATTTTTAGTGCGCAATGAATTGAGCGGTTCGATTCCCAAGCTGCCAATGCAATGGTATGCCGGTGTGGATTATGGCGAAGTTGGCGGGCAAACCGCACATGAACCGAACCCTTTAGCGGGGACAAGCTTGATGGGAGCTGTGGTGGGATTTCGCGGTCAAGTACTGAAATCAGTGAGCTATGACGTTTTTGCTGGCGCACCGCTGAAAAAACCGGATGGCTTTAAAACCGATGACTACACCACAGGTTTCAGCCTGAACTGGATGTATTGATTCAATACATGACTGAATTAGAAGTTGGTTTATTCAGATGAAATTTGAAAATGTAGATGTCATTTCGCCAGCGCTTTTTCCAAGGGAGCAGTGGAATGAGGCTGAGGTTTTAGGCGCGATGACTTGGCTATGGTTTGTCTCTGAAAACTGTAAACATTTATCAGTTTCAGATCTTGCCTTACAGGTGCTGCCAACAATTAAAAGCCGTCAATTTGCACTTCTAAGTCAAAACTCTCAGCCATTAGGCTATATCTCATGGGCAAATCTTGATGCAAATCAAGAGGCTGAATACGTTCATTCTGAGCGTTGGATCTATACACATCCAAATTGGAATAGCGGGGATCGAATGTGGCTTATTCATTGGTTCGCGCCTCATGGGCAAAGCAAATTAATTAAACGGATCGTTGAAAACGACTTATTCCCAGAACAATGTTTTAGAGCGCTATATCACAAAGGTGATATTTATGGACTTAAAATAATGAATTTTCATGGGAAATTAGTTGAAAAAACGGCAGCCAATGCTTGGATTAAGCAACATCCTATTTTAGCTAAAACGCATTGACTCAATGAGTTTCTACAAAATTTAATATTAAAAAATAAGGTACACCATCATGAATAAGAATCGCTATCGCATTATTTTTAGCCAAGCTCGCGGCATGTTTATCGCAGTTGCAGAAATTGTAAAAAGTAAAACCAAAGCAGCCGGACAAACCACTGCTGCAGGTGATGGTGATTCAGAACAAACAGCGCCCTTGATGGTAAATACTTATAAAAAATTAAACCCATTGAATTTTGCAGTGGTCAGTTTGCTGGGTGCAGTGATTTATACCTTACCGCTAAGCAGTATGGCGAATACGCAAATTATTGCCGATAAATCAGCGCCTAGCTCACAGCAGGCGACGGTTCTGAACAGTAGCAATGGCCTAACTCAAGTCAATNNTATAGCCAATTCGATGTCGGGCAAGAAGGCGCGATATTAAACAACTCGCGTAACAATGTGCAGACCCAGCTTGGCGGATGGGTGCAGGGCAATCCATGGCTTGGAAAAGGCGAAGCGAAAGTCATCCTGAATGAAGTGAATAGCAGCAATCCGAGTCAGCTGAAAGGCTATTTAGAGGTTGCAGGAAAATCAGCACAAGTCGTGATTGCCAATCCATCGGGTTTAGTTTGTGATGGGTGCGGCGTGATTAATGCTGACCGTTTTAGCTTGGCAGCGGGCCAAGCAGTATTCAATCAGGGTTATCTTGAATCATTCCGTGTACGTGATGGACAAGTGACCATTGAAGGCAAAGGCCTCAATGGCAGCTTAACGCCTTATACTGACATTTACGCACGTGCCTTGAATGTGAACGCTGGACTGTATGCTAATGAGCTGACCACGGTGCTGGGGCAAAATGATATAAATGTCAAAGAATAAACTGCGCTTAAAGTTGACGCAATCAATGGGCAATCTTCTACACAGACTGCAAAGCCTGATTTCGCGCTGGATGTTGCACAGCTAGGCGGCATGTATGCAGGCAAGATATTCTTGGTGGGCACAGAGCATGGTTTGGGAGTGCGTAATGCAGGTTCAATCAATACTACAGCAGCTCAGATGATCTTGAATGCCAATGGCGATTTGATCAATACGGGCAATATCATTGCAAATAAAGATCAAATTGCCATTCAAGTACACAAAGTTGCAAACAGTGGCAACATCAGTAGTACCCAAAGCAAAATACAACTTGATGCAACGGATATTAAGAATAGTGGCTTGATTGCTACCAGCGATGAACTCAAACTCAGTGCTCAGAGCAGCATCAATAACAATAATGGGGTGATCAATGCAGGACGCCTCGATTTAACTGCACAGAATTTAACGAATAATCAAGGTCAAATTGAGCAAACGGGACAGCAAGAGCTGAATATCACAGCTAAAAACTTGGATAATAGCCAAGGTGTGATTGGGCAAGCTACTGAAGACAGTGCAACAGGCAATCAAACAGGTACAACGACACCGCCTATCACAGACCCAGAACAAAATTCATCTGCACAAGACAGCAGTTTGATTACGGTTGCTGAACCTATTGATTTAACGCCAAAAACATTTGATGCTGGTCAAATTCAAATTGCCCAAGACATTCACAATGTGTCAGGACAAATTTTAAATAATGGGGATATTCGCCTGAACGTACAGGACAGCATTAAAAATAATGGCGGTGCAATCCAGCTGCCTGAATTGCAGTTCAATGGTCAAAACTTTGAAAACCAAGCTGGGCAACTCATTGCTCAAGTGGTGAATATCACTGCACACAATGTTGATAACCAAAAAGGTTCCGTTATTGCAGGCGAAAGCTTTAATCTCAATGCGGCGCAAGTGAACAATACATTAGGAAGATTGCAAAGCAGTAAGAATCTCAGCTTAAAAACAACGGGGCTTGAAAATAGCCAAGGTCAAATTGTCGCTGGGCAACAATTAAATATCGATGCTTCACAGCTCAATAATAGTAAAGGCATCATTGCCTCTACCGATAGCGATGCAGTCCTGAATGCGGACTATTTAAATAACGCTGAAGGTGAAATTTTAGCGCAAAATCTTGAGCTTACAGCACAGCAGCTCATGAACCAGCAGGGCAATATCTATGCCGTACAAAATGCACAAATTGAGATCGCTGATGCAGACAATAGCAATGGGCAAATCGCAGCCGATCAAGCGCTCAAGATCAATACGCAGTTACATGCACTGAACAACCAAAGCGGAAAAATTATCGCCAACGCGGTTGAATTAAACACAGGCAAATTAAATAACCAAGCTGGACTCATCCAAGGGAAACAGTCGGTTAAAATTGATACGCACAACAATGCCTTGATCAACAAGGATTCGGGCAATACCGCAGGCATACTCAGCCAAGGCAACTTAGAGGTTGCCCATGTGAGCCAACTCGATAACTTAAATGGTTACATTGCCTCTGCTGGTTCAACGCAAATAAGCACACAGAACCTAAACAACAATGCGGGTCAAATCAGCAGCCAAACAGATTTAAACATCCAGCAGCAAACAACGGGCGGACGAATTGATAACACCGCTGGACAAATCCAAGCCCAGCAAAATGTTCACTTGGATGCAGACACAATTAATAACAGTGGAACAGGAAGTCATATTGTTGCAGGAGAAAAACTGACTGCAACAGCCAATCAAGTGCTCAATGCGCAAACCAAAGATGCAACCGTGATCGGTGGGTTTGATGCAAAAAATATTGAGATTAATGCTGAAGAATTGGATAACCAATCCGGCGTGATTCGTGTGACGGATCAAGCCAATTTAAACTTAAGCAAGCAACTAAATAACCAATCAGGCGCGATGAGCAGCCTCAATGCTTTAAGTATTGGCACATCAAATAAAACACTCAGCGTCAATAATACAGGCGGAGAACTGTTGGCGAAAAACCAATTGAATCTGAAAGCGAATGAACTGATGAATCAGGGGGAAATCATCAGTGAAGGCAATGTTGATATTGATCTGAAACAAAGCTACACCCACACCAAAGATGATCAAATCTTAGCGAATGGGACATTGAAGTTAAATACTGAAAATGATTTCGTGAATCAGTCAGAACTGAGCGCGGGTCAAAAATTAGAATTAAGTGCGAAAAATATTAGCAATGAAACAGGTGCGAGTATTTCATCGAATGAAACACATTTAACAGCACAAGATACGGTTCATAACCAAGGCTTAATGAATGGTGAACTCACCCATATCCAAGCCAATCGGGTGTGGAATGATGGAGCCCGTATTTATGGTAGCCATGTGGCGATTCAAGCGAATACCTTAGACAACAAATCAAATGCTGCAGGTATAGGGGCAGTGATTGCCTCGCGTGGAGACATGGATTTAGGTGTGGAAGCACTCAATAACCAGTCAGGAGGGGCTGTAAAAGATAATGCACAAGACAATGCCTGGGTTTTTAGTGCAGGGAATTTGAATGTTGGTGGCAGTTTAGATGTAAATCTGAAAGCCCAAGGCAGTGCGGATCAAATTTATAATGGTAGTGCGATAATTGAATCACTTGGGGATATGTATCTAGGTGCAAAAGAGATTCAAAATATCAATGAAAATTTGGTGATTGAACTTATCGAAAAGTCCCAAGAAAAAATAATCGAATATGAAAAAAATGGGCAACGTTGGGATTCGAAAGTCATTAAGCTTACAAATAGTGGCGATGCTAGTAATGCGGTACTGTGGGTACCTGAAGTTGAAGGCGGTGAAGCTACGAAAAAAATAGGGGAGGATTGGACTCGCTATATTTATACCAACATCCATAGTGAAGAAGAAGTTCAGACGACGAGTCCAGCTCAAATAATCGCTGGTGGGAATCTTGGCTTTGACGCTGATACCTCATTTAATAATAAAGATAGCCAAGTACTGGTTGGTTTAGCGATTACCAACGGATTAGATAAAATTAATAATGATAACAACACAGATCTACATCGTGTGGACGCGGTTGCACCAGGTGGATACAGTAATTCACATACAGTGGGCTGGAATTCAAAAGGAACAGAACATCGAAATAAATGGGGATCAGATGTTAGTTATCAGCCAGCTCCAGTTGCTACAATTTTACCGATTAAATTGGGAGAAGTTAAATTGNNCGAACAATTCAATACCCAAACGGTACAACACAATATTGATGCTGCCAATATAGTGGTGACGGCGCCATTGACCAGCCAACAACCTGAAAGCCAAGATGTGAGCATCAGAACAGTCACACAAGATCATTTGGCCTTGCCAAGCAATGCGTTATATATCACTGCAAAAGGTAGCCAAGCGCAATATATCGTTGAGACTGATCCAGCATTTGCCAATTATAAAAACTGGTTATCATCAGACTATATGTTGGATGCGCTCGGGCTAGATCCAGCGATGCAGCAAAAACGAATGGGTGATGGTTTTTATGAACAGCGTTTAGTACAAGATCAAGTTGCTCAGCTCACAGGTTTCCGTTTCTTAGAAGGCTATGGTTCCGATGAAGAACAATACAAAGCTTTGATGAACAATGGATTATCATTTGCTAAACAATATGGGTTACGTGTAGGGATTGCACTGTCAGAAGCGCAGATTGCTCAGCTGACCAGTGATATCGTTTGGTTGGAAGAGAAA
>DKLL01000079.1 GCA_002455755.1 Acinetobacter sp. UBA6641 | reverse complement strand
GAACAGCAAATGTCAACACACCTTATGCTGAGTGAAGGAAATATCCATAAACAACCCAGTGCTGCTGCTTTAGATCAGTTATTAAAAGAAAATTTTCATTATGAATTGGCACGCAACCTTGGACAGTTAGACGAGCCTGAAGTAAAACATGTAGAAAATGCCTGGGATTATTACAAGAACCTTGCCATGAAGAACGGAATGATTGAAGGCAATATTAAGCCTGAACCATTAAAAAAAATGAAAACAAAAATAATTTGAGTAAACCCTTATGAGCTTAAATGTATTACGGGAATTGAATGAAAATAACAATGAAATTTATCGTTCATCAAATGAGCCAAATTTTGTGGTGCGATCAGCTACAGCAGCAGATGATGAGCAACTGGTGAAGTTGATTGCGGAAACCATGCCTAGTAATGGCATGACGTGGGCGTTTGAGCGTTATCCAAGTTATCTGGGCGCTAGCCATGCGCAATATCATCATCCTGATATCAAGCTGGTCGTGCCAGAAGATAATCATTCTCAAGTTGTTGCTATGATGAATTTGGGTTGGCGCAATTGTTTTATCAATGGCAAGCCAGAAGTGCAGCGCTATGTCGCGGATTTACGCATGCTGCCTCAGCATCGAGGCAACAAAGTTATGCGCTTGTTGATGGATTATGTCTATGATGAAATACCGCGTTCGACTATTTTTGAAAGCGTGGTTTTAGAAGGCAATACTGTGGCATGTGGAATTTTGCATAATGAACGTAAAGGTTTTCCAATCCCTTTTCATTATGACGATATTCGTACCTTTACTGTTTCACAAGCAGTTAAACCGGCACAATTTTCTCAGTATTATTTTCAGCAAATGAATGTGGGCCATGTAAGCCAAGTCAATGCTTTTGTGAATTCCATGAAAGAGCATTATAACTTTCTACCTAATTATGATTTTTCAGGATTGGCGGAATCCAATCATCCGTTTTGGCTGGGGATGAAGATTCATGATTTTTATCTGATGTACGACCAAAATCATAAGATGGTGGGATTATATGGTTTGTGGAATCAGAAATCCTTTAAACAAACCCGCGTAGTTCAGTATTCATTGCCATTAAAAATATTGAAGCCTTTTTACAATATTTATGCCGGGGTGAGAGGTGTTTTATCTTTGCCTAAGGTTAATGAAGCTTTTGAATATTTAATGATTCATAGTGCACTGTGCCATCCTGAGCAACTCGATGTATTTTCCAGCCTGATTTATCATGCCAAGCAACAAACAAAATTACGCAAGAAACAGGCGTATTGCATTACTTTAGCCGACAATGATCCAAGAATCAGCTGGATGGGCAATACTACCTCGCATATCATTCAAGCCAAACATTATTTTCATAGCTTTAAAGCCAATCCATATACGACTTTTGATCGGAGTAAAATCAGTTATTTCGAGCCGGGTCGGATTTAACAAGCTCAGCAGCATTTAAACCTAAAACCGCATTCCCTCACATGCATATGATGGGGGTTATCTAATTGTGTGAAAAGTTATACTAATTTTATTTTTTAACATATACTCGTCGACAAAAATAAACAAAAAACGAGACATATGATGTCAAAACTAATCTGGGGTATGGGAAGTATTGTTGTATTGGCTACAGCGGTCGTAGGTGGCAATTTATATGCAAATAAGAGTTTAAACTCGTATTATCAACAGAATCAAAAATCCAACTTATTATCCATTCAATATCATAATTTTAATATGGGACCTATGCAGGGTTCTGCCGACTGGGTGGCTGAATTTACTCTTGATCCCTGTAAACCCAAAGATGTTTTAATCCTGAACGGGACTGATGCCATTAAACGCAGCTGGAATGGTTATCAGATTGAATCACAAATTCATCTCAAGCAAGGTAATAAGGTCTTTCAAGGACTATTGAAGCAGCCTTTAACCGCTCAAACCAAAATAGACTGGTTAGGTGTAATTCATTCATCCTTGACCACACCAGTCTATGAAAAAAATGAGGCAGATATACAAACCCGCATTGATTCGATGACATTTAAGTTAGATGCAAAATCTAAAGCGAATCAACTGGATGTGCTTAATCTAAAATTTCAGATTCCAAGTATGACAGTGAATGATAAATCGGGTCATCTGCAGATGAGCGGTTTGGAATTTGAAACGAACCAAGGGTTAAATGCTGTTCTAGATAAAGGGAAAACCCGATTAAATATTGCTTCAATCCGGCGTACTGATCGCAATGTCGAGCAATTGGGCAGTGGAGAATTGAAAGATTTTGCATTGACTGTGAATACGGGGCTCGATCAGCATAAGGTTGATTTCGATACTCAGGTTAAAATTGGCGAAATGAATTTGAATAAAAATCCAACTTTTCATGATTTCCAGATGAATATGAACCTGAAAGCCCTGAACAAGCAGAAAATACAGACTTTCTTAGATTTATTGGAAAAAAATTCTGAAGTATGCGGAACCAAAGAAGAATTGAATCAAAATCTGGTGAACAGTTTTCTGGCTATTGTGAACGAGGGATTTAGTTTTGAGTCGCAAAATAATCAAATCAAAGTGGGTGATGGATATGCCAAGGCAAGTCTGACCGGCAAGGTCATGCCAGGACACCAATCCTCTTTTGAAAGCCTGGCAAAAATGGCACCCAGTCTGGTCGAATATCAGGCCAATGTTGAATATGATAAACAAATCATGAAAACGATCATGAAAAATTATTTGCAACAGAGCGGTAAAACCTTATCCGATCAAGAACTAGAGCAAATGCTAAATGGTATGCAGCGGTCGCTACAGGCTAAACGGGAGGGAGATATCCTCAAGGTTGGCATTGAATATAAATACGGTGAAAAGAAATTTTTAAATTAACATATGTAAAAACAAAGGCTGCCAAATAGGCAGCCTTTTTAGTTAGTGCAGTATCTAAAATATATTAGCCATTTTGTGGATGTTGGATTTTCCAGGCACGGTGAATTTTAGTATTACGTTTGAAATCCAAGCCAATGGTTTCATTAGTAATTTCTTGAACATCGAAGAACGCTAAAATTTCTTCATCCATTTCAAAACCACGATAGTTGTTGGAGAAGTACAAAGTTCCTTCTGTGGTTAAGCGGTTCATTGCACGTTTGAGTAATGATAGATGGTCACGTTGCACATCGAAGGTACCATGAAACTTTTTCGAATTCGAGAAAGTTGGCGGATCGATAAAGATCAGGTCATATTGTTCATGACCTTCCTTGAGCCATTCAAAACAGTCACTGGCAAAGAACTGATGTTGCTCATCNNGATAAATCGACACTGGTGGTACTTGCAGCGCCACCTAAAGCAGCATGCAGGCTTGCGGTAGAGGTATAACTATACAGGTTAAGGAAGTGCTTACCTTTGGCTTCTGCAGCAATGCGCAAACGCATTTGACGATGGTCAAGGAACAAGCCGGTATCCAGATAATCCGTCAGGTTGATTAAAATCTTGGCTTTGCCTTCCTGTACGATAAAGCGCTTAGATGCCGTACTTTGTTTGGTGTACTGGTTTTTACCTTCCTGACGCGCACGTGTTTTAATGAAGATCGCATCACGACCTAAACCAGTTACCGAACGAATGGCTTGCAAGGCAAGGTTAAAACGTTTTTTGGCTTTTTCCGGATCGATAATTTTTGGCGGTGCATACTCTTGTACATGCAAGCGATCACCATATAAATCGACTGCCACATTAAAGTCAGGCAAGTCAGCATCATATAAACGCAAACAGAAAATATTTTCTTTCACTGCCCATTTTTTCAGGTTTTGCATGTTTTTTTGCAAACGGTTGGTGAAGTCCTGCGCGCCTTCAATCGGCTCGAACTGTTGCGGTTGCCAATGCGCTAAAAATGGTTCTGATACAGCAGCCGGTTTAATAATACCGAAACGCACGTAAATAGGCAGTTTACCATTCATCAAACGCAGAATTTGCGGTTCATTGAATGCCAGCACGTCAGCCTGTTCAACTTGTGCTGCAATCACTGCTGCGTACTGATTCGGGAAGTTCTTTTGTAACAGGGCAGATAAACCTAAATATAAGGCACGGTTAGAGGCTTTATCACCTAAACGCTCACCATAAGGCGGGTTGGTGACAATAAATGAAGTTTTGCCTTCAGCCTTGAAATCGGGCCAATCAGCCAGCGTACGTTCTTCAATCTTGATATGGTCAAGCAGCTTTTCAAAACCAGCCGCAATAATATTTTGCTTGGTGGCTTTTACCGCTTCCCAGTCTGCATCATAGGCATAGAACTGCGGTAAAGGTTGTTCTAATGCTGTTTGATGGCGTTCTGCGGCTTCTGCTTTAATTGACATCCACAGGTCATGGTCATGACCGTTCCAGCCGTTAAAGCCGAAACGACGTACCAGGCCTGGAGCACGGTCAGTCAGCATCATCAGTGATTCAATGATAAAGGTACCTGAACCACACATTGGATCTAAAATAATGTCTGGCTTACGTTGTTTTAATTGGGCTTTTTGCAAAATGGCGGCTGCCAGGTTTTCTTTAATCGGGGCATCGGTCATGTAATGACGATAACCACGTTTGTGCAAAGAATCACCAGATAAATCCAGGCAATAAGTATGCGCAGTTTTGCCGGCAAGCACATAGAGGGTAATTTCAGGCTGCTTGATGTCGATGCTTGGACGTTTGCCCACCGCTTCCATAAAGGAATCCACCACACCATCTTTGACACGTAAGGTTGCGAACTGTGTATTGACCTTAATTTCACGTTCTACATGTAAACGAATGGCAAATGTACTTTGTGGTGCAAAAATAAGCGACCAGTCAAAGTTGATTGCACCTTCATAGAGCTCTTCGGCAACATCACGGGCATCATGAGTAAATTCAAGTTCATGCGTATGAATAGGGGTTAAGACACGTGAAGCCAGACGCGACCACATGCAAACACGGTATGCATCTGCCAATGTGCCTTTGAAAATCAAACGACCCGGGAACTGTTCAATATTTTGAACACCTAAACCTTCAATTTCCTCGCGGAGTAAGGTTTCAAGTCCATCTGCACAGGTGACCCAATATGTAGAAAGACGCGGTTTCGAATTCATGTAAATTTCCAAAGACAAATAAAGCAATCGACTATTTTAACGTATTTTCATCGTTTTGGGCGGATGATATTGCTAAGTTGTGAGAGAAATTATTCGCTTAAGTTGAGGCTTTGAAGGGTGCTGAAACCGGGATTCTTACGCCNNTGCTTGAGTTGTACGAATGAGCCAGAAAAATTAAATCTTTATATTTCACGTTATTGGTACATATTTTGCTAAATCCTGTTCAGCATTCTGTTTTATCGGTGATGAAACGGTGCAAGTACACTTTTAGTTTTGATTAAAGATTGATAGCAATAAAAAGGGGTAGAGTGATGAACAAGATTTTGGGCCATGGGGAAGTTTTTTCAATCACAACTTTAATTTATGCACGTCTGCGCCGTGTTTCAGGGCGTGTGGTTGATGCGATATATCTGGCTGAAGATATTGATTATGCCCAACATGTTGTGGAATTGGCGCAACAGACTCAAGATCCTGAACTTTTACGCCTGATTGAGCGTTTAAAAACGGTGTTGAATTTACCTTCTTTGCTGGACGAACCCGACGTGGAAAGCCCGATGGAAGAAAAAAATGTAGATCTTATTATGGTTGAACCCACCGAAGATGATATTTACCGTGCCCAGGTTTCGCATCATTATATCGGTGCGTTGCGTTAATCTTATTTGGTGATCAATAGATAACTGAATTTAGAGCAATGATGTGCAGTTGATTTTTTAATAATGATCTAGTGATAAGCATCCACACTACTGAAGATTTTAAAACCCGATGATGAGGCTGTCGTGATGAATCGGGTTTAAATTATCTCATTGAAATACTGGATAGGATTTTCATGATCCATTTTAATGATCTACAATTATCTAAGGCTTTTTTGCACAATTGTTGAAAACTTCAACTGCCACAAATAGGGAATATCTGTATAATACGTTGACTTAACGTATAAGGAATCTCTCATGCACTTGGCGGCATTGCATACTCCGAGCCAGATTCAACTCAACCGGGATGGTAACTTAAAACACTTCCTCACCATCGAAGGCCTTTCTAAAGAAACCCTCACAAAAATATTGGACACTGCGCAGTCCTTTTTTAATGACCAAAATCAGCTGATTACCAATAATCTTCTCGAAGGTCGTACGGTAATGAACCTGTTTTTTGAAAATTCTACCCGTACCCGCACCACTTTTGAGGCAGCTGCAAAGCGTCTTTCCGCCAATGTATTGAACATTGATATTGCCCGTTCAAGTACCTCTAAAGGCGAAACCCTGCGTGACACGCTGTGGAACTTGGAAGCCATGGCAACCGACATTTTTGTGGTGCGTCATTCATCTTCAGGTGCGCCGCATTTTATTGCCAAAGATGTCTGCCCCAATGTCGCGATTATTAATGCCGGCGATGGCCGTCATGCCCATCCGACACAAGCGATGCTGGACATGCTGACCATTCGCCGTGAAACCAAAAAGAATTTTGAAGATATCAGCATTGCCATTATCGGTGACATCAAGCATTCACGCGTGGCGCGTTCTGATGTTGCGGCATTGCAAACACTAGGCTGTAAAGACATTCGTGTGATTGCGCCAAATACCTTGCTGCCTTACGGTTTTGCTGAATACGGTGAAGATGTTCGCCTATTTAACAACATGGAAGAGGGTATTAAAGATTGTGACGTGATCATCACCTTGCGTATTCAAAATGAACGTATTGATTCGCCAGCGCTATCTTCACAAGCTGAATTCTACAAAATGTACGGCCTGAACAAAGAACGTCTGGCTATGGCGAAACCGGATTGCATCGTGATGCACCCGGGACCGATGAACCGTGGTGTGGAAATTGATTCCAGTATTGCCGATGGTACTCAGTCGGTGATTTTAAATCAGGTGACCAACGGTATTGCAGTACGTATGGCGGTATTGGCTCTGGCCATGCAAGGTCAGTTGCAAGAAAAAGGTTTGTTAGAAGCAGTTGCGGGATAAGAGAAAAGTCATGAGTATTGTAAAAATTGAAAATGTACGTGTCTTGGACCCAATCAACAAAACCGACAGCGTAAAAACGGTTTATCTTGAAAATGGCAAATTGGTTGCTGAATCAAATAATGTGACTGAAACCATTGATGGTCAAGGTAAATGGCTGATGCCTACCATGGTGGACTTGTGTGCACGTTTACGTGAACCGGGTCAGCAACAGCACGGGACATTGAAGTCTGAAGGGAAGGCTGCACGTGCTAACGGTATTCTGCATGTATTTACTCCGCCAGACTCAAAACCGATTGTTCAAGACAATGGTGCACTCATTCACGGCCTGGTTGAAAAAGCCATGCTGGATGGTGGGATTTACCTAGAAGTGATTGGCGCGCAAACCCAAGGCTTGAAAGGACATCAACCTGCCAATATGGCTGGCTTGAAAAAAGGGGGCTGTACCGCGGTTTCCAATGCCAATGCACCATTTGCCGACGATGATGTGGTGATTCGTACCCTTGAATACGCAGCCGGTTTAAACATGACCGTGGTGTTTTATGCGGAAGAGCCACAAATTGCCAAAGACGGCTGTGTACATGAAGGTTTCATCGCTTCACGTCAGGGCTTGCCGATGATTCCTGCTTTGGCAGAAACTGTGGCCATTGCAAAATATCTGCTCATGATTGAAGCCACAGGTGTGCGTGCCCACTTTGGCTTGTTGTCATGTGGTGCTTCTGTTGAATTGATTCGCATTGCAAAAGAAAAAGGTTTGCCAGTAACTTGCGATGTAGCCATGCATCAGTTACATCTAACCGATCAGCTCATCGATGGCTTTAACTCATTGGCCCATGTACGTCCTCCTTTACGTTCTGAGCAAGACAAAGAGTTGCTGCGTCAAGGTGTGAAAGATGGGGTAATTGATGCAATTACCACTCATCATGAACCACTCAGCAGCTCTGCAAAAATGGCGCCATTTGCTGAAACTCAGCCCGGTTTTACTGCATTTGATACTTTTGTACCATTTGGGATTCTGCTTGTTAACGAAGGCTTTTTTGAACCTTTAGAGTGGGTAGAAAAAGTCACTGTTGCTCCAGCAAAAGTAGCCAACATGTTGAAACGCTGGACTGAAGAAGCGGGTTGGGTGTTGATTGACCCTCAACTTGAATGGACGCTCAGCAAAGAGAGCATTCTGTCTCAAGGCAAAAATACGCCACTGATTAACCAAAAAGTGGTGGGTAAAGCAGTTAAAACTTTCGCGGTTTAAATGTCTTAATTCTTTTTTGTAAATTTTAAAAAGTCAGCTTCGGCTGGCTTTTTTTGTGATCAAATTGTTATTTTTTGATAATTTTGTTTATAATTATGTAAACAATTGAGGGTATATTAATGAAACTTAACAATAAAATTTTGGTTGTGCTGGCATCCACTTTAGCTTTAACGGGATGTAATAACCTTTTTTCCAAGCATGTTAAATGTGATGATGAGTCCGCGCTATCATTAGTTACTCAAATATTAAATGATGACTTGGTGCAATCTTTAGATCACGAACTTAAAACATTAATTAAAGATGGCTCAATTAAAGATTTAGATCCAGCAAAACTTAAGCTCTCAGCAAAGAATATTCAATTTAGCTTGCTTGATAGTAGAACAGATTTTATTGATCCAAATAGTCCAAAAACTTCATGTTCACTCAATTTAACAGCAACAATACCTTCAGATTTAGTCAAAAAATCAGATGAAGCTCGGGCTAAGGTGAATGCCGTAAGTGTAGAAGAACATGCCAATAATTTAGGTGTGAAGTATGACAATAAAAAGGTTCATTTAACACTCGAGTATGTACTGCAACCTACGGATAAGGGAGATAAAGTTTTAGCTGTACTTAAAAATACTTCAAATATGCAAACTTTACTTTCAGAAACTCTAACTTATGCATTTTTAAAACCGCAAATTGAAAAAAATCAGATTAAAAATCTGGAAGCCAGTAAAGCGGTAACCCCAAGAAATAATGCCAACAATGCAACTTATGATGCAGGTAGTGAAACTATCGAAGCTGCTGACGAGGCAGAATGGGCTGCACAACAAGCTACAGCTGCAGCAGAAGAAGGTTATTACGAAGAATAGTCATCATGGGTTTTTTAAATATAATTGAATTAAAAATAGGATCATTATGAAATTTAAATTCTTCGCATTATTGTGCAGTACTTTAGTGGTATCGGGATGTGACAAAGTACAATCAATTACCGGTACTTCCGTTAAATGTGATGATGAAACTGCAAAACAGTTAGTCGTTGAAAGTTTCAGTAAAACGGTGAGTGATATTTCGGCAGAACGGGTTAAGGAACTGATCAATACTGAAAATGTTACGATTGATATGGGGAAACTGAGAAGTACGCTTCAGCAAATTACTTTTAACGTGAATGATGTTCGAACAAATAATTCGGATCCTAATAGTAAAAAACAGTATTGTGCAACGGAATTTGTCGTTAATGTTCCAGATCAGATGATTAAAGATGCCGATGCCGCACGTGCTGTTTATGATGAAAATAATACTGCTCAAGCTGCAGTTTTATCAGATCTGTCTTTTGAAGCTAACCAGTTGAAAAAAGAAATTGAATATTTGGTTCAGCCTACAGATGATGGGAAAAAAGTGTATGTGACTTTAGAGAATCCGGATGCCTTGGCTTATTTTGTGAGAGATATCGCAGTTGATTCTTTAGTTAAAAATGCACGTTTAAATGCTGCTGAAGTTGCAAAACAGGATGAAATAAAGCGAGTTGCAGATGAAGAGGCAGCAGCGCAGGAATATCAAACAGTATTAATTTCAGAAGCGAAAACCAATTTAGATAAAGCCAATGAAAATTTAAATCTGGTGTGGAATTCAACTACTAAGGAAGTGCGCGCTCAGTTGCTGGATGAGCAAAGAATTTGGCTGAAAAAACGTGAGTTGGAATGTAAATTGGAAAGTTCTAATGCAGAAAACCCTGATGTGTATAGATTGAATTGTGAAATGAACATGACCACACAACGGACATCCGAGTTGCGTCAGAAAATCTATTATTTAGAACCTTGATATTTATTACACTAAAGTCAGCTTCGGCTGGCTTTTTTTATTGTTGAAAAATAATAGTATTCAACTAATACAATTATTTACAGAGACTAAAAAAGCAGCAGATAAACTAAAAAAGGACAGCTAAAAAAAATAAGAGGAATAAAGAATGAACATGAATTTGATAGATTTATTAAATTAGAAAGTATCTGCAATGGTTCTGGAGGGAGAAACTACCCATCTAAGTGAAAAAAGTCAGGCATTGAGCAGTTTTCTTCCCATTTTATTATCTATTTTCAGATCTAAACCCGACCTTATTGCAAATTTACAGAATCAATTAAATCCAAGTTTGGGAGATATCTTTAATGTCAACCCGACTTTAAAGCAGGAGTTTCTGCAACAGGTTTCCGGTACGATGCCGACTGAAACAATCGAGTTGACCTTAAATCGTTCTATAGCACCCACCTTGGGTGTACTGGAAGATGAGGCTGGATCTTCCGAACCCGGTGCGATCGTCCATCTGATTGAAAGCCATTGGCCTGCAGTATATAATTCCTTGCCACACTGGGCTCCATTATTGTTAAGTGCTTTAGGGGTCAGTACGGCATCAGAACAAAGTTTACACCAAGCACCACCGGTTGATCCCTATCGGGTCACTGAGGAAAAAAAGAAATCGGGTTTTTTACTGCCTTTGATTGCTTTCATTATTTTAGCTGCATTGTTAGCTTTAATTTTCAAATCATGTTCCGATAAGCAGGATACTGCTCCAGCAAGTGGCATACCCGCTGAAACCGCAAGTAGTGAACCCGCTAAATTACAGTTAAGTACCGGTTCGACAGGCGATTTAATCACATGTCAATTATATTCCGGCAATGCAAGTTATATAGATATCCTGCAACAACAAATTAAACAAATTTTTAATCACAACATAGGTTGTGGCGTGGAAAATAATACCCGCTATCATTCAGAATTTATCGATCAGGATGCTATTCCAAGTGTATTGAAACTGCTGAAAGGTGTACCTAATGCATCATTAACCTGGATGGGTGATCAGCTTTCCATTGTGACGGCTAATCCGACTGATGCTGAACAGCTGGCAGTGAAAATCAAGCCACTGGTAAAAAATATGACAGTGTTGACTCAGGCAGCAGCAATGAGCAGTGCGTCAGCACCGGTAGACAATCAGGCTGCAATCATTGAAGGCAATAGCAATGCAGAAAAAGCATTGGCAGAAATTAATCCGGAACAGATTCGGGCACTGGATGTTGCTACCGCATTGAATATGCAGATTATCAATTTTGCTACGGCAAGTTCAGAGATTCCAGAGGCCAATAAACCGATTCTGGATCAGGCTGCTGCATTAATCAAACGTGCGCCACAAGTTCAATTAACTGTAAAAGGGCATACAGATGCGGTAGGCAATGCTGAGGCGAATAAAGCATTATCACAAAAACGTGCTCAAGCCATTGTAGATTATCTGGTTAAACAGGGCGTAGATCCGTCTCAGTTGCAAGCGATGGGGTATGGTTCGGAACAACCTGTAGCGGATAATGCAACAGCTGAAGGACAGTTTAAAAACCGTCGTATTGAGTTTGAAGTATTAAATACCGAAACGGGCGTGGTGCGTGCNNGATTCGTCCTTTTTTTATTGGCATGCTGGGACTGAATTGGAAAACGTGAACTTAATTATGCGAATTAGTTTTATTGGTGCGGGGCGGGTGGCGCAGCATCTTGCTGCTGTTCTAAGCCAAAATCATCAAATTGTACAGATTTATAGCCGGACTTTGGAACATGCCCAGACCTTAGCGAGTCAGGTCGCTGCAATCGCTACAGCCAATATTACAGAACTTCAATCCGATGTTGATTTGGTAATTATTGCGGTGAGCGATCAGGCCATTGCTAAGGTCATCAAAGAAGTACATGCACAATTCACTGATGTGTTGATTGTGCATACCTCAGGCAGTACCGATATTCAGGTTTTGGCAGGAGTTCATGCACGGGCAGGAGTATTTTATCCTTTACAGACCTTTAGCTTGGCCCGTAAAGTGGATTGGCAAGCCACGCCTTTGTTTGTAGAGGCAGTCCAGCCGCATGATCAGGCGCAATTGGTCCAGTTGGCAAATAGTCTAAGTTCACGTGTCTACGCCTATACCTCGTCACAGCGTTTAAGCCTGCATCTGGCGGCAGTATTTGCCTGCAATTTTAGCAATTACTGTTATGACATGGCGAAGCAGATTGTGGATGCCCAGCAGGTCGATTTTTCGCTGCTTTATCCTCTAATTTTAGAAACAGCCAATAAAGCCGTACAGTATGACCCTAAACAGATGCAGACCGGACCAGCTGTGCGAGGGGATCATAATATCCTGAATATGCATCAGCAGATGCTGGAGAATATTAAACGTGAAGATTTGAAAAATGTTTACAATTTGATGAGTCAACAGATTTTGCAATCGCATCATGTTGAAGAGTGACTTAAACTTAGACAGATTGAGATCATGCATTGCACAAGGAGGCACATATGGCAAAGGATTTTAACAGTCAGTATGTAGTTGATGGCTATGATGAGCATATCCGGAAGCTCATTCCCGGCTATGAAGTGGTACACCAACAAATCCGGGCTTTATTGAAAACATATGTGGATGAATATGCGCATGTGCTGATTGTTGGCTGTGGTACTGGGTATGAGCTGGGTCATCTGGTCCAGTTGTTTCCTGACTGGACCTTTACCGCAACAGAGTTGTCGGAAAACATGCTGGATAAAGCCAAACGGCATATCCATAGCTTAAATGCATCGCATCGGGTGGATTTTGTATTGGGTAATGTGGATCAGTTAAAAACAGGTCAATCTTTTGACGCAGCACTTTCTATCCTGGTCACGCATTTTGTAGACTTTACAGATAAGCCCAAGTTCTTTAAGGCCATTTCTTCGCGGTTGAAATCTCCAGGGCTATTCATGACTTTTGACTTGACCAAAATCAAGTTCGGGCAGGAATTGAACACACTCAAATATCTATGTGAGGCAAATGGTTTAACGCCTTCACAGGCTGCGGCAATGGTGGATCGTTTAGATGATGATTTTTTTCCACTCTCGGAGCAGGAAACATTTGAACAGCTTAAAGGCTGTGGTTTCGATGCGGTAGAACGCTTTACGCAAATTTTATGCTATCAGGGCTTTATGGCTAAAGTGTAAAAAGTCTGTCGTAAAGATGGTTTAATTATTGCACATTCATATATTTATTTAATTTGGATAAAAGACACTGCTGTTGCATCGCGTTCTATGCTATTAAAAGACATTATAAAATTAATCAATAAAAATAATGTTAAGGAATAAGAAAAATGCAGCAGGAATTCGATTATATCGTGATTGGCGGAGGTAGTGCTGGCAGTGTTTTGGCAAGTCGTTTAACTGAAGATCCGAACATTTCGGTATGTCTTGTGGAAGCCGGCGGTAATGGGGAGAATTGGACCGTAAATATTCCCGCTGCGGCTGTAGTCAGTTTGCCGACCAGAATTAATAACTGGGCTTTTGAGACTGTGCCACAGGCAGGACTGAATGGACGCAAAGGCTATCAGCCACGCGGTAAAGGTCTGGGAGGGTCTTCCAATATCAATGCCATGATTTATATTCGCGGCAATCAGGCAGATTATGATCATTGGGCATCTTTAGGCAATACCGGATGGTCTTATCAAGAAGTGCTGCCTTACTTCATCAAATCTGAAAATAACGAAANNCAATATCATGGCAACTCAGGGCCACTTTCAGTTTCCGATGTCCGTACCGATAATCCGCTGCATCGGCGCTATATTGCCGCGGCCAAAGCTGAAGGCTACAAAATACTGGATGATTTTAATGGTGCAGAACAGGAAGGTTTGGGAGTTTATCAAGTCACGCATGTCAATGGTGAACGCTGCAGCGCTGCCCGTGCCTATTTATATCCACATTTGCAGCGTCCCAACCTGATCGTTTTAACCCAAGCACTAACACAAAAAATTCTGATTGAACAGAAAACAGCAATAGGTATAGAGGTGCAGCATGCGGGGCAAATCAAACAGCTACGTGCCCGGAAAGAGGTATTGCTGAGTGCCGGTGCAATCCAGTCTCCGCAAATTCTGATGCTGTCCGGCATTGGTGATCAGGCTGAGCTAACAGCACATAAAATTGAAGTGAAGCATCATTTACCAGGTGTAGGTAAAAATTTTCATGATCATCCAGACTTTATTTTTGGCTATAGCGTGAAAGATATACAGGGCACGTTTGGTGTGTCTATGTCCGGCTCACTGGATCTGTTTAAGCAGCTGGGACGTTATCGCAAGGAGCGCCGTGNNCCTGCCACGTTTGCCTGTTGAATCCGCGCAGCCGTGGTTCGGTTCAGCTTGGTGGCAACAAGATTTCTGACCCATTAAAAATTGACCCTAATTTTCTGGCAGATGAACAGGACCTGGAAGACCTGGTACAAGGCTTTAAGCTCACGCGAAAACTGATGCAGTCGCCATCCTTATCCGAAATTTATAAACGCGATTTATTTACCGAACATGTAAAAACCGATGATGATATTCGCCAGATTCTGCGTGAGCGGACAGACACGGTTTATCATCCGGTCGGCAGTTGTAAAATGGGTGTGGATGACATGGCGGTGGTTGATCCGCAGTTACGGGCGTATGGCATACAGAATTTGCGCGTGGTAGATGCCTCCATTATGCCGACTGTGGTGAATGGCAACACCAATGCTCCGGTGATCATGATTGCCGAAAAAGCAGTCGATTTAATCCGTCAAAGTGCTTTCACTCAGCATGTGGCTTGAATAGACAAGGAATTGTACTGACATCACATTAAATTTCACTTATGTTGCAAAAAAAATAGGAAAAAAGACTATGGCGATGGAACAACATCAGCTTTTTGAAACCATCGATGAGTTTGGGGTGGATGATTTCGAGACAACAGACCTGCAGTTGCAGCAGGTTTTTGAAATGCAGAAGCAGGCATTTAAAAATCAGACTTATCCAGGCTTTGAGCAGCGCAAGCAGCATTTGCAAACCTTTTATCGAATGGTTGTACAGCATCAGGATGAAATCGCTGCAGCCATCAGCGCGGATTTTTCCAACCGCAGTTCCGATGAACCCCGCCTGTTTGAAATAATGACCAGCCTGAATGGTATCAAGCACAGTTTGAAGCATTTAAGAAAATGGATGAAGCCGAGCAAGCGCGAAGTTGGCATTCTGTTCCAGCCTGCCAGTGGCTATGTCATGTATCAGCCTTTGGGTGTGATTGGCATCATTGTGCCCTGGAACTATCCTTTGTTTCTGGCGATTGGACCATTGGCACAGGCCTTGGCAGCCGGCAATAACGTAATGCTTAAAATGAGCGAGTATACGCCTGCATTTTCTGAACTTTTCAAAAAGCTGGTCGCAGAAAATTTTGCCCAAAGTCATGTCAATGTCATTACAGGCGATGCATCAATTGCGCAAAAATTTACCCAACTGCCATTCGATCATTTGCTGTTTACCGGTGCTACTTCAATTGCATCACATGTACTGCATGCGGCAGCTGAGCATTAATGAACGTCAGTTCGCGCGTTTGCAGCATTATTTAATGGATGCCCAGCAAAAAGGCGCGCAGCTGATCCAGATTGAGCCGGAAGCAGATGGCAGACGTATGCCACATGCAGTCGTCACCGATGTAAATGACAATATGCAGTTGATGCAGAATGAAATTTTTGGACCCATTCTGCCAATTGTCTGTTATGAGCATATGGATGAAGCGATTGAATATATCAATGCACGTGAGCGTCCTTTGGCTTTGTATTATTTTGGCTATAACAAGGCTGAACAGCAGAAAGTGCTGCATGAAACCCATAGTGGCGGTGTCTGCCTGAATGAAACACTGATGACTGCCGGAATGGAAGATATGCCATTTGGTGGCATTGGGGCTTCAGGTATGGGGCATTATCATGGACATGAAGGCTTTAAAACCTTCAGTCATGCCAAGTCGGTTTTTGTAAGGCCAGAATTCAGCTTGATGAAATTGATTTATCCACCTTATGGAACATGGATTCAACAGCTGATTTACCGCTTATTTATACGCTAAGACCTAAGACGAGTGCTATGCGCAAGAAAAAACTAGAAGGATATAAATGGTATAAAGATGAAGGGCTGTTTTTCTTTTTAAGTTCAATTTTAGGGACAGTGCTTGTCATCATATTCTGGCTTAAAGACAAATTTTTCCAATAAAAAAGCGCTGCTCTTGTCAGCGCTTTTTGTTTAGCTTCAATTAGCCAATTTTCTTGAACAGGAAGTCATTAATTTTATGGCCTTCTTCTAAACCGCGACGTTCAAACTTGGTTTGCGGGCGCCAGTCAGGACGAGGGTAGCTGTTGCCTTTGCCTGCCANNCAGGGAAATAGAGTTGTATTGCGTTAATGCTATTGTCTGGCATTTCACGAAGCACCTGAATGGCATCGGCATCCAATAAGCGTAGATTGGTTAAGCCTGCCATGCCCGCTTCATACACACATTGCGCAATACCCGGAACATGCACTTCAATACCCACATAGTTGCGTTCAGGGTTGGCTTTAGCCATCAGTACCAGTGAACGGCCCATACCGAAACCAATTTCCACCGTAAGCGGACGTTCCGGATGTTCAAACTGCTGGCGTAAGTCACCCACCGGGTATTCCAAAATTAGGTGACCATATTGTTCAAGCGCAGTACGTTGAGAGGTATTCAGCGGAGATGAACGACGCATAAAAGTGACAATTTCACGATGTTCATTCAAGTTGTCCAGCTCTACGACTTGCTGGTCTAATTGATCGTTCGACATAATTTTGGCAAATGTAAAAAATACGAATGCGGTATTTTAAGTCCTGAGCCTGACAAGTCAAACTTTTTCATTTTTAAGATGCAACAGAGACAGCAATGTCATATGCGGTTGCGTCCTTATTTATTATAAGCAGGACAAATGTGTAAGGACAATTTAACTCAATTAACAGTAATGCGTGTTTTATAACATATGAGCTTGAAAAATATGAAGGGCTGTTCAGGAGAGAGCTTATTTTAAGGCAATGGTGAGTACACCGAGCGCAATCAGGAAAATGCCCAGATATTCTTGCAGGCTGGGCCTTTCACCTAAAAAAAGTACGGCAAATAAGGTGACTAAAACCACACTGAGTTTATCAATCGGTGCGACTTGCGAGGCTTGACCCAGTTGTAACGCCCGAAAGTAGCACAACCATGATGCACCGGTCGCTAAAGCCGACAAAGTTAAAAACAACCAGGTTTTGCCTGAAAGCAGCAAGGGATTCTGCCATTTTCCTAATCCCCACACCATTAAACTTAATACCAAGACAATAATTACAGTGCGAATGAGTGTGGCCAGGTCAGAATCGACCTGGCGCAAACCGAGTTTAGCAAAAATAGCGGTTAAGGCCGCGAAGCAGGCAGATAATATTGCCCACATCAACCAGTGATTCGTATTCATATACTGGCCTATCTATTTTTTAGTTTTAGCTGCCTTCATATGAGAAATCCATTCCACAAAAGCAGCAATGATCTCATAGTTATTTTAATCAAAAACTAAAGCGGATTATAGCGGTCTATCAAAGTATGGCTGGCTTCATTTAAACCGACAATTTTTACTTCGATATTTCGATCTTTAAATTTTTGCACTACTGAATTCAGCATATTCACTGAAGTAATATCCCAGATATGTGCATGAGTCAGATCAATGCTGACCTCATCAATCTGCTCTTGAAAGTCAAAAAACTGGAAGAATTTTTCTGAACTGCTAAAGAAGATTTGTCCAGTAATCACATAATAGCGTTGCTTATTGCGCAAAGACGATTGTACTTTCACTTCACTTTCAAGTTTATTGATAATGAACAGTGCAGACAGCAATACCCCAGTCAACACGCCCAAAGCCAGATTATGCGTTGCCAGTACCACAATTACTACCGCAATCATCACCACATTAAATGAAACAGGATGCTTGTGGAACTGTTTTACTGAACCCCATTGGAAAGTGGTAAACGAAACCATGACCATGATCGCGACTAAAGCTGCCATCGGTACATAAGCCAGCCAGTCTTTTAAGAAAACAACCAGACAAAGCAAGAATACACCAGCCACTAAAGTCGACAGTCGGGTACGTGCACCTGAAGAAACATTAATAATGGACTGCCCNNCCCGATCATGGCACAACCCGCCATACCGCCCATAAAACCGCTGACAATATTGGCAATTCCTTGACCGCGACATTCCTGATGGCGGTCAGCTTCCGTTCCGGTGACTTCATTAATCACCGTGGTGGTCATCATGGTTTCCAGTAAACCGACTGTGGCAAGGGTAATCGAATAAGGGAAGATGATTTGCAGGGTTTCGACGTTCAGCGGAATTTCTGGAATCAGGAAAATTGGCAAAGTATCGGGAAACTGCCCTAAATCACTTACGGTACGCATATCGGTACCCACTAAAATAGCTAAACCACTCAGTACCACAATACAGATTAAAGGTGAGGGAATGGCTTTGCTAATTTTGGGCAGATAAGGAAACAGATAAATAATGCCCAGACCCAGCACCATAAATAAATAGCCTAAGCTATCCATTTTACTCATTTCAGGCAGCTGTGCGGCCAAAATCAAAATGGCGAGAGCATTCAAAAAACCATAGACTACGGACTGAGAGACAAAGCGCATCAGTTTTGCCACTTTAAAATAGGCTGCAATCACCTGAATGATCCCGGTTAAAATCGTGGCGGCCAGTAAATATTGCAGCCCATGATCTTTCACCAGAGTGATCATCAGCAAAGCCATGGCACCCGTAGCCGCAGAGATCATCGCAGGACGACCGCCAAAAAATGCAATGGTCACCGCGATACAGAAAGAGGCATATAAACCGACTTGCGGGTCAACGCCTGCAATTGCAGAAAAGGCAATCGACTCGGGAATGAGTGCTAAACCTACCACCAAACCGGCCAATATATCGGTGCGGATATTGGAAAACCATTGTTCTTTTTTCAGGTTAATCACGCGAATTGATTTCACAAATTTTAAAGATGCGTATGTTAAAACAAGTTTAGGCAAAAAAGCATACGATTTTGACTTGAAAATATGCGTGATTTAGACAATATTCAAAAGGTAAGTGATTTTTATACATTTACGCTTTTTTGCAATTTACAGGTTTGATCACTTGAAAGTTTGTTAGAAGCAATTTAAAACAGTGAATAGATATATAACAAGGATCAGGTATGAAGCTTTATTANNGCTTTAGAAATTAATCCAGGTCTGATTCTTACTGAAAACGTTGCCATTTTACCTTTCCTTGCTCAGCACGATCCAAAACAAGATTTGATTCCACCATCCGGGCTAGGACGTGCCAAAGTTCTAGAATGGTTGGGATATTTAAACTCAGAATTACATGATGCGTATGCGGTTTTCTTCGGTGCTCCTTTAGAAGCCGAAGCTAAAGAAAAATCTTATGCAGAAATTGACAGGTTATTGACTTATATCGATAAAGCAATTGGCGAGTCGGATAACGATTATCTGGTCGATGATAACTTTGGCCCGGCAGATGCATATCTATTCGTATTAACCAACTGGTCGAATGGTATTGGTCATGATCTTACGCCGTACAAGAATATTATTGCCTTGCGTAATAAAGTCGCTGAACGCCAGTCTGTACAGATTGCCATGCGTGATGAAGGTTTGATTCCTTAATTCTGTGCATTGAATTGAAAAAGCACCTTCGGGTGCTTTTTNNACTTTAACTGAGTTGGCAAATGCTGTGCTGAGTGAATTGGGGCATGGCGTTAAAATTTCCCGTGCAGATAGCGACTATGAAATTCAGGAAGAAATTCAAAAATATCTATGGGCAGATGTCATTATTTATCAAATGCCGGGCTGGTGGATGGGTGCACCTTGGACAGTAAAAAAATATATGGATGATATTTTCACCGAAGGGCATGGCACTTTATATGCCAGTGATGGTCGATCACGTTCTGATGCCTCGAAAAAATATGGTTCAGGTGGTCTCATTCACGATAAAAAGTATATGTTGTCCTTAACCTGGAATGCACCCATCGAAGCTTTTAATGACCCTGATCAATTCTTTCAGGGTGTTGGAGTAGATGGGGTCTACCTGCCATTTCATAAAGCCAATCAATTTTTGGGTATGAAGGGTTTAGAGACTTTCATTGTGCATGATGTGATTAAAATGCCCAATGTCGCTCAATATCAACATGAGTACCGTCAACATCTTATGCATATTTTTGCTTAATTGATGGGTTCGTTAAGGAGCAAACCATGTTGACTATTATTGCAGATATTCAGATTCGCCCGGGTGCCAAACATCGTGAAAACGTACTAAACGCTTTTAGGAAAATAACAGCTACTGTTTTGCAGGAAGAGGGTTGTCACGGTTATGAACTACTGATTGATCATCAATCAAATGCTGATTATCAGACTAAATTACCTGATGTAATTACCATGTTGGAACATTGGGAAAGTATGGAGCATTTGAATGCTCATTTACNNAAAATCCGGATTATGCAAAAGGGTTTAAGCAGTTAATAGCATTATTGAAATATTAAAAAGGACTCAGATGAGTCCTTTTTAATGACTGTAGCTTATTTAAAGAAATAACCTGTTTCAGGTGAACTGGCATTGGCCATGCGTTTACGTGGCATACGACCTGCAAGGAATGCTTCACGTCCAGCTTCAACGGCTTTTTTCATTGCAGATGCCATTAGAATAGGATTTTGTGCAGCAGCAATTGCGGTATTCATCAGTACGCCATCACAACCTAATTCCATTGCAATCGCTGCATCACTGGCAGTACCTACACCGGCATCCACCAATACTGGAACTTTGGCATTTTCTTTAATAATGGAAATGGTGTGCGGATTTAAAATCCCTAAACCTGAGCCAATCAGGCTGCCTAAAGGCATAATCGCCACACAACCCATGCTCTCTAACTCTTGCGCCACAATAGGATCATCCGAGGTATAGACCATAATCTCGAAACCGTCATCAATTAAGGTACGCGCGGCTTTCAAGGTTTCCATAATATTCGGATAAAGGGTTTTTTCATCACCCAGCACTTCCAGTTTCACCAGATTGTGCCCATCCAGCAGTTCACGTGCCAGCATACAGGTACGTACTGCGCTGTTGGCATCAAAGCAGCCTGCGGTATTAGGCAGAATGGTGTATTTTTCTGGTGGAAAGACAGAAAGCAAATTCGGCTGATCAGGATGCTGGCCAATATTGACCCGACGGATTGCCACAGTCACAATTTCTGCACCACTGGCCTGAATAGCCAAGTCCGTTTCAGTTAAATCTTTATATTTACCTGTGCCAACCAATAAACGTGAATTAAATGTTCGCGAACCAATTATTAGCGAGGTATCTTCCATGGGAGCTCCGAATTAGCCGCCACCGACGGCATGAATAATTTCAATCTGATCTTCAGCGCAAATCGGTGTTTGTGCCAATTTGCTTTTGGAAATGATCATTTCATTTTTCTCTACAGCAAAGCGTTTACCTTCAAGTTCAAGTTCTTGAATTAATTCTAATAAATTGGTACATGTGGTATTTCTTGCTTCGCCATTCAAATATATATGCATAGTAAGATTTCCTGTTTCATTTAATTATTTTACGTATTTGAATGCATTCCAGGCCAGAACCAGCCATCCTGTAATCATCAAAGCTCCACCAATTGGGGTGATTGCGCCTAAAATGCGAGGTAGGCCTAAGGCCATGACATACAGAGAGCCACAGAAAAAGAAAATACCCACCTGAATCAGAATAAAACTGGCTTTAATCGGAAGTTCGGGAATGACTCTGGCTAAAATGGCAAGCGCCAAAAGTCCAAGCGCGTGATAGAAAAAATAATCAGTTGCTGTCTGCCACCAAGCTAATTGCGCTTCACCGGCGTGTGTTTTTAATCCATGCGCGCCAAAAGCACCCAACATGACGGCAAAGGCTAAATTAAGGGCTGAAATTGCAATCCACATAAGCAATTATCACCTGAGGAAATTTGCGCCTAACTTAGCATATTTTATGCTTTGCACAAAAGGCTAAAAGCAACAACATCAATGTCCACATGATAAAAAAAGGGCACGCAGCCCTTTTTTCAAAATATCATAAAACGGGTTAAGTCACTTAGTTGGAAGACATGGCGACCTTAATTTTTTCCATGGCATTTTTTTCTAACTGACGGATACGTTCAGCAGAGACATTATATTCAGCCGCTAATTCATGCAGGGTTGATTTTTCATCATCTAACCAGCGACGCTGTAAAATGTTGCGTGAACGGTCATCCAGCTGATCCATGGCATCATGCAGAGCCGAGGTGCTTTGTTCTTCGTAGTCTTCTTCTTCAGCCAAACGAGCAGGGTCATAACGGTTATCTTCCAGATATAAAGCCGGTGCAACATGGGTTGAACCTTCATCATCGTCATCACCTTGCGCTTCAAAAGCTGCATCATAGGCTGTGAGACGACCCTCCATTTCCAATACCTGTTCAGGTGTAACATTCAAGTCGTTGGCGATGGATTGGGCTTCATCCAGCGTTAATTTTTTACTGGATTTTTTAAGACTACGCAAATTAAAGAATAATTTACGTTGCGCTTTGGTGGTCGCAATTTTAACAATACGCCAGTTACGGATTACATATTCATGAATTTCAGCTTTAATCCAGTGCACAGCAAAAGACACCAAACGCACGCCCATATTTGGATCAAAACGTTTCACCGCTTTCATTAAGCCTAAGTTGCCTTCCTGAATCAGGTCGCCTTGAGGCAAACCATATCCGGCATAACTGCGGGCAATATGAACCACAAAACGCAAATGTGACATCACCAGCATTTTTGCGGCATCCAAATCCTGGTCATAATAGTAGCGTTCGGCTAATTCTTTCTCTTGTTCAGCCGTTAAAATAGGAATCTGATTGACAGTACTGATATAAGCACCGAGATTTACCCCTGGTGCCGATAATGACAGGGGCATCAATTGATTGCTGCTGTCACTCATGTGTTCTCCTTTAGAATGGGATGCATAACCATCTTAATAAATTTATCTTAATCCAATATTTCGGTGAATTTGGGAAAATTGGGTAGAGAAATGTAATTTTTTATGCATATTTGAAAAGTTCTAGTTTAATCGAAAATAATTAAGATTCAATTAAGTAGTGATATTCAGAATCAGAAATTTTGGTCATAGTGCATTTGAAATGATGCATTTGACAATAACGCGTTACATCTTGCTGACTATGGGGGTCTGATGATTTCAGCAGGAATAAATGCGCAGGATTGTTTTTAAGTGCACGTTTAAGCATCAATAACGGCATGGGGCAGGGTTTGCCGATTGCATCAATCATGGTTGCAGAATTGACTGGATTATTCATAGCATTTTATAGCTGGCTATATTTAGATAAATATTAGCAAATTTAGTGCCAAAGCCCAATAAAATTATATAACTTCAACATAAAAGTACTTATATAAAATAAGGAAATAATTAGTAAAAAAGAAGCTGAATCAAAAAGAAGATTAATCGAAAAAAACAGTATGAATTGTTAGAAACCCGTGTTAAGCTCATCGCGTATTCAAATTTATGACAGCATTTTAAATGTCTTAAAACTGAATATCGCAATGGATGTAACCGGGATTTTGTTAATAGTAATACAGAATGATTACAAGCTTAGAAATAATAATTATTTTTAAACCTTGTTTACTCTGCTGTTTGCAACACCGGGTGGTCCTTTAATTAAATACAATGAGGATTAACTTATGACAGCTCGTGAACAAGGCGTAGTTAAATGGTTCAACGACACTAAAGGCTTCGGCTTTATTCAACGTAACGGCGGCGACGACGTATTCGTTCATTTTCGCGCTATCCAAGGTGACGGCCACCGTTCACTTCGTGACGGTCAACGTGTTGAATTCAGCGTAGTTAAAGGTCAAAAAGGCTTCCAAGCTGAAGAAGTACAACCTTTAGACTAATCGCCTGATTATTCATGAGAACGCCCCAATGTAATTTGGGGCGTTTTTGTTTATAATAGACTTCTATTTTTTCTGATTATTAAGTTAGAGCACATTTATATGTCATCTGGTTTTGAAACCTTAAATTTACATCCGAAACTGAAACAGGCAATTGATGCTTTAGGTTTCAAAGAAATGACACCTATTCAGGAAAAGGTTTTAAAATTCACTTTGGCTGGACATGATGCCATTGGTCGTGCACAAACCGGTACAGGGAAAACAGCTGCTTTCTTGGTGAGTGTAATTAATGACTTGCTCAACAATCCGATTAAAGAACAACGCTTTCGTGGCGAAGCACGTGCGCTGATTCTAGCTCCAACTCGTGAGCTGGCTTTACAGATTGAGAGTGATGCCAAGGAGCTTACCAAATTCACTGACCTGCATCTGGTGACTTTGCTGGGTGGTGTGGATTTTGACAAGCAGAAAGCACAACTTGATAGAAATTTTGTCGATATTATTGTCGCGACACCAGGCCGTTTAATTGATTTTGTCGAGCAAAAAGAAGTCTGGCTAGACCAGATTGAATTTTTAGTGATTGATGAAGCAGACCGTTTACTGGATATGGGCTTCATTCCTTCGGTCAAACGGATTGTGCGTTTTTCTCCGCGCAAAGAACAACGTCAAACTTTAATGTTCTCTGCAACCTTTAGTTATGATGTATTAAATTTGGCGCAGCAGTGGTTATTTGAGCCGGTGACTGTAGAAATTGAGCCGGAAAAGAAAACCAATGCCGATGTAGAACAGCGCGTTTATATGGTTGCAAAAACAGATAAGTATAAGTTGTTGCAAGAAATTTTACGTGATGAACCGATTGAAAAAGTCATGATTTTTGCCAATCGTCGTGATCAGGTGCGCAAACTTTACGATCACTTGAAAAAAGACGGTTATAAAGTGGTGATGCTGTCTGGTGAAATTGCACAGGACAAGCGCTTAAAAATGCTGGATCAGTTCAAGAATGGTCAACATAATATTATGATCGCGACCGATGTCGCAGGTCGTGGTATTCATGTGGATGGCGTTTCGCATGTGATTAACTTTACCCTGCCTGAACAGTCAGATGATTATGTCCATCGTATTGGTCGTACCGGTCGTGCGGGAACAAGTGGGGTCAGTATCAGTTTCCTGTCTGAAGATGATGCGTTCTATCTACCGGAAATTGAAAAGGCGATTGGCCAGAAATTGCCATTAACCCGTTTGGAAGGTTACTGTTAATTTTAAGATTATGATTTAAGTGTTAAATAAGATGCAAGCAAAAAGCCGCTTCAATAAGCGGCTTTTTGCTTGCTGGTCTAGACATTTTATTAAGTGAATAAGATGAAATAGACCGAAATTAGAGTGTTTAGTTGGCTCGACAGGTAAAGGTTAGGACAGTTTGATAGTCTTCATCACGTGCCAGACTGCCGCTTTTGCCAGCCAGGGTGCCAAGTACCGTGGTTGCAGCCTGAATCATTTGTCCAGTCTGTTCATCCACTACACCTTTTAAGGCACCGTTGTATTCAGTTTTTTCATTTACAATCACAGGTGTAGCTTTTTTACCACAAGCATTATTGGCTGCGGTAATCGCGTTATTTTTGGAAATTAAACTGCTTTTACCTATACCGGTCACTTCATATTGATTGTTTTCTTTTTGAACAGCTAATGAGGTGGTTGGATTGGATGCACAGGCGGTTAAGGCAAGAGCAACGGCAACAGTTGAAGCGAGCGTAAAAACTTGATTCATCTTTTTCCCCTGGATTGTTTTAGAAATAATTTAAGTTATTTGAACATGATTTTTTGAATGATTTTTGAAGGACTTGTATAAAAAGTGCAGCGTTATATAAGCACTATGTGTCTGAGAGGGAGACGAGATGAATATTGAGGCAAAGACATTCATTCAATGCTCTAGAGTAACCGAACCAGATTATGCTAATCTTGGTGAAATATTTTAGTACACAGATATAGAAGTCAATGACGGATTCAGCGGTAGACACGGTTCATCAAAANNACATAGGCTAGATTCCATGGTGGATTAACGGTAGATTATGCTAATCTATTTCGAATTTTTGAGTTAGATCAATATTAATGACGGATTCAGCAATACAAATAATTCACCAAAATATTCATCAGCGTCAGTCGATTGGGCATTTGGTTGAGCCTGCACCGAATGCAGAGCAGCTGGAAAAAGCCTTTCAGGCGGCGTTAACTGCACCAGATCATCATCGTCTTAAGCCTACCCGTTTTGTGGTGATTCCAAGTGACCAGCGTGAAGCTTTTGGCGAACTGCTTTCTAAAGCTCTGGCAAATATGGGTGAAACTGATCCAGCTCAGCTGGAGCGGGTTAAGCATCATCCGTTCCGCGCACCATTGCTGGTTTTGGCATTAACCCAATTTCAACCTCATCCCAAAGTTCCTAATTTTGAACAGACCTTAAGTTCGGGGGCGGCAATTGAAAACTTCTTGTTGTCTTTGCAAGTTCAGGGTTTTTCAACCATGTGGCGTAGCGGGGCAGTGGTTGAGTCGCCATTGTTTAAGCGAGTCTTGGGGCTGTCAGAAGATGATTTAATTTCTGGAATTATTTATATTGGAACCGCAGCGAAGGCGATTCCGGCGCGTACAGCAGTGGATACACAAAACTATGTCAGTTATTGGAATAAGTAACTGTGTTAAATCATGAGTTGGGATATAAAAATAATGTCAGAGTTGAAATTTTCAGATCTTGTTGAGCCGGTTGCGATTAATCAAAAAACGGCTTTGCGTGTAACAGTATTGGGTGGCGGCAGTTTTGGTACTGCTATGGCCAATACCGCTGTACGTAACGGTTGCGATACCATGATCTGGATTCGTGATGAAGCCGCGGCAGCAGAAATTAATCAGACCCATATCAATAAACGCTATTTACCCGATTTTGTTTTGGAGTCGGGTTTAAAGGCAGTTTCGGATCTGGAAATTGCCGTTTGCGATCGCGACATTATTCTGGTGGCTATTCCGAGTCATTCTTTTCGTGATGTGCTGAAACAGATTAGGCCTTTTATTACTTCGCAGGCCGTGATTTCCTTGACTAAAGGCATTGAGGCGAAAACCTTCCATTTCATGAGCGATATTATTCGTGAGGAACTGCCTCAGGTTCCGTATGGTGTACTTTCAGGACCCAACCTAGCCAAGGAAATTATGGCCGGACAACCTGCTGGAACGGTGATCGCCAGTCAATCGGAACTGGTGCGTTATGCCGTGCAGCAAGCGTTACACAGTGCATTATTCCGGGTTTTTGCCAGTGATGATGTGCATGGTGTGGAACTGGGCGGAGCGTTGAAAAATATTTATGCCGTGGCAATGGGGATGGCTGCTGCTTATAAGGTGGGTGAAAACACCAAGAGCATGATTCTGACCCGTGCGCTGGCAGAAATGAGCCGTTTTGCGGTGAAACTGGGCGCAAACCCGCTGACTTTCCTTGGGTTGTCAGGTGTGGGTGACTTGTTTGCAACCTGTAATAGCCCGCTCAGCCGTAACTATCAGGTCGGTTTTGCCCTGGGTTCAGGTAAAAGTCTGGAACAGGCCACCAAAGAATTGGGTCAAACTGCAGAAGGGATCAATACCATTGTGCAGGTACGCAGCCGTTCGGAAGAACTGGATGTGTATATGCCAATTACCAGTGCCTTATATGATGTGATTTTTGAAGGTGCGCCTCCTTTAAGCATCGCACTTTCACTGATGAAAAATGGCCACCGCAGTGATGTGGAATTTGTATTGCCTCATAATGAAGTTTAATTTTTAAATCATATTATTGCGTTCATAAAGCTTGGTTATACTGGCTGCATATTCGAAAATAAGGAATTTTTTTATGCAACTTACCTTAGTCCGTCATGGTGAAGCTGCTCCAGCGGTACATGGCAATGATGACAAGCGTCCTTTAACCGAGCGTGGACATACGCAGGCGGAGCTCACTGCAGGATATTTAAAGGATATCATCCGGCCTGATGCCTTTGTGGTGAGTCCGTTATTGCGCGCGCAGGAAACCCTGGCGCATGTGCAACATTATTTTCCTGATGTATCTGTGCTGGTATGCAATAAGATCAAGCCCGATGATGATGCAAAATTGGCAGTGGACTGGCTGTCACAGCTGCCTTATGAGTCCATTGTGGTGGTGTGTCATATGAATGTGGTAGCGCATATTGCATCATTGTTGACAGCAGAACCTTTTCATCCGTATGCTCTGGCTGAAGCGCGGATATATGAGCAGGCAGTGATTGCAACTGGGTTATCGACACAGTTAAAAAGTTTTATTCCAAACGCATAAAATATTAATTAAAACGGCAGAAAAACATTAATGTTGTATTTATGGATGCCTGAAGCCAATGGGGTTTGGCAGTGGTCGACTGGAGAGGGCTGGTTCCAGGCCTCTAGTCTTGAACAATTAATTCAAGATATTCAAGGTCATCATGGACAGGAAGCAGTGGTATTCTTTCCTAGTCGCGATGTGCAAATGCTGCGACAGAGTCTGTCCAAGCCTCAATACAAGAAATTGGGTGCGGAGGGGGTCAAATACTTACTGGAAGAATTTGTGGTTTTACCCATCGATTCCATGAAAGTATTGCATCATTTTCAAAATCCAGATCAATTGATCATTTTGGGCGTGGCAAATAGCATGGTTGAAACCTTGCAACATACCTTGAGCTTAATCCCGATTAAAGTAGTTTCCTTATTGCCAGATTTTCTCATTTTGCCGCTACCAGAAGCAGGACAAGCTGTCATTGCAAATGTATCGGGGCGTTTGCTGGTCCGTGAAAGTG